>PLDP01000284.1:19152-45160 GCA_003136795.1 Actinomycetota bacterium | reverse complement strand
CCGTCGCTCGTGCGGATCGTCACCGGTCGGGACGCGGCGGACACGGCGTTCGCGGCCGTCACGAGCGGCATAGTGAACCACGAAGCAATAGAGGTCTCGGCAACTGTCGGCGGCTCGTTTTTGCCTCTCGACGATCACTCGGGGCTCGTCGAGCTTCCTTGAGGAAAAGAACGAGAGTCAGTTCTGCGGCTCGGGTGCCCGGTTTAGGAAACCTGCGCGCCTTTTGTGTCGTATATGCAAAAAAGGCGCGCACGAATCCCCCGCCGGGGGAGCCGGGGGGCCTGCGAGGAGCGGGCCTCAGTTCCAGATCGTGACGTAGACGGGCGGCCGGAATTGGCTCGGCCGCACACCGCGGAGCGGTGCGTGCATGGCGTGCGTGGCGGCCGGCGTACCGACGAAACGATGGAACGCGGCGGACGCCAGGCTCCGGCGATCAGCCGCCAGCATGGTCACGTGCCAGAGCAACTCAACCGGGGTGCCGCGCACTGCGAGAGGCACGACTCCTCGTGGCTCGGGGTCGTCGAGGACGACGTGCGCGACTGCCGGAGCGATTCCCTGGCGCTGCTCGGCGGCGGTGAGGGCGGCCGCGTGACTCGGGAACACACTGATCCTTGCCTCTGGGACGTGCAACCGGTCGAGGAGGGACCGGACGGGCGATCGCTCGTCACCGGCGTCCGGCCCGACGAGCCAGGTCTCATGCGCGAGAGCCCGCGGTTCGATCGCGGCGGCTCCCGAGAGGTGGTGATCAGGAGAGGCGACGAAGATGAGCCGGTAGCGAAAGAGCGGGCTGCACTCGAGCCGAGGGAAGCCGTCGCTCGATAGCGAGGGCCCGATCCCGACATCCGCGAGCCGCTCCTGCAGGATGGCCGCCATGTCCTCGGTGGAGCAAACCCCTAGAGATACCTCGACGGCCTTCGACTTGGCGTTGAAGGCCGCCACAAGCGCGGGCGCGACGGACTCCGCGACATCGCTCGTCGCCACCACACGCAGGTTGTCCGGCGCGCCCTGAGCCTGCCGAATGGCGGCTTCGGCCTCCACCGCCAGGCCAACCATCTGCGAAGCGATCGGCACCAATCTACGCCCGCCCGGAGTGAGCTCCATCCCGCTCGAAGTGCGCTGGACCAGGCTGTCGCCAAGCTGTTGGCGAAGTGACGCAAGGGCGCTCGAGACGGCGGGCTCCGACACGCCGAGGCTGCGGGCGGCTGCCTTCACCGATCCGAGCCGGGCGACAAGCACGAATGCCTCTAGCTGGGTGAGCGTCATAGTCAAGGTGAAGCTATCCGATAACCGATCGCTTATCTAGGCGTTGACCGGCTGCGGCCACGGCGCGAAAGTCACCTAGAAACACGACGCAAGGGGGATCCATGCAAGTGCCCGCGCCAGTTGAGTACGAGCGCGCCACCTCGGTCGACGATGCGATTGCCAAGCTCGAGCGCTACGGGCCGGAGGCGAGGCTCATCGCGGGCGGTCACAGCCTCATCCCGATGATGAAGCTCCGTCTCGCCCGCCCAGAGGTGCTGATCGACATCAACGACCTCACGGACCTCGCGTACATCAAACGTGAGGGTGACGAACTTCGGATCGGTGCGATGGCGCGCCATCGTGACCTGCTCGAATCGCATGTCGCGTTCGAGTACTACCCGATCTTTCGCGACGCCGAGGAGGTGATCGCCGACCCGGTCGTCCGCAACAGGGGCACGATCGGAGGTTCGATCTGCCAGGCTGACCCGTCAGAGGACCTCTCGGCTGCCTTCGCGGCCGTCAAGGCCGACATGGTGATCCAATCCTCATCCGGTGAGCGCATAGTGCCGAACCCGGAGTTCCACCGGGGCCCCTATACGACCGCCGTCGGCGACGGGGAGATGCTCACCGAAGTCCGCGTGGCGATCCGCCCTGGTTGCGGCAGTGCGTACGAGAAGGTGGAACGGCGAGTCGGCGACTGGGCCGTCACGGCGGTGGGCGCGTGCATCCAACTCGACGGCGACACGATCACAGAAGTGGGCATAGGTCTTGCGGCGGTCAGCGCCCAGCACTTCCGCTCTGCCGGCGCGGAGGACATCCTCCGGGGTGGCCCGGCTACCGAGGAACAGTTTGCGGCGGCCGCAGCGGCCGCGGCCGAAGGTTGCAATCCTTCGTCGGACCAGCGTGGCCCGGCTGACTACAAGCGGCATCTCGCTCGAGTTCTCACGCTGCGCGCTCTGCGCCGCGCGACGGCTCGTGCCCGTGGACAGGAGGCATGACATGCAGGTCACGATGACCGTCAACGGCAAAGAGGTGACTCGCGACGTCGAGCCGCGTCTGCTGCTCGTCCATTTCATCCGGGACGAGCTCGGGCTCACCGGCACCCACTGGGGCTGCGACACCTCCAATTGCGGAGCGTGCGTGCTTTGGATGGACGGCGAGCCCGTGAAGAGCTGCACCGTGCTCACGCCGATGGCCGCCGGCCGGGAGATCCGCACCGTCGAGGACCTCGAGCAGGACGGCGTGCTGGACCCGATCCAGCAGGGTTTCGTCAGCCAGCACGGCCTGCAGTGCGGGTTCTGCACTCCTGGGATGATGATGACCTGCCGCCATCTGCTCGACCACAACCCAGATCCGAGCGAGCACGAGATCCGCGTCGCGATCTCCGGTCAGATCTGCCGTTGCACGGGTTACGAGAACATCGTCCGGTCGGTCCGCTGGGCCGCCGAGCACACTACGTCCGAGGAGGTCAGCGCCTGATGACCGTCACCCAAGAGCCAGAGACCAATCCCATCGGCTTCGGCCGGATGCAGCGCAAGGAAGACGCCCGATTCGTGCGCGGTCAGGGCAACTACATCGACGACATCGTGCTACCCGGCATGTTGCACGGAGCGATCCTCCGTAGCCCCTACGCGCACGCCCGAATCAAGTCGATCGACACGACCGCCGCCGAGGCGCATCCGAAGGTCAAGGCTGTCATCACGGGGGCGCTCCTAGAGACCCTAGGGCTCGCCTGGATACCCTCCCTCTCCGCTGACGTCGTCGCGGTGCTCGCGACCGACAAGGTCCGCTTCCAGGGCCAAGAGGTCGCATTCGTCGTGGCGGAGGACCGCTACTCCGCACGCGACGCGCTCGAGCTGATCGACGTCGACTATGAGCCGCTGCCGGCGGTCGTTGACGCGAAACGGTCTCTTGACCCGGACGCGCCCATCATCCGCGACGACATCGAGGGCAAGACCAACAATCACATCTTCGACTGGGATGCCGGCAACAAGGAGGAGACCGACGCCGCCTTCGCGAAGGCCGACGTCGTTGTGACCGAAGAGATGCTCTATCCCCGGGTGCACCCGGCACCGATGGAGACGTGCGGCCAGATCTCCGACATGAACAAGGTCACTGGCAAGCTCACGATCTGGTGCACGACCCAGGCGCCACACGCGCACCGCACGATCTACGCGCTCGTGGCTGGTCTGCCCGAGCACCAGATCAGGGTGGTCAGCCCGGATATCGGCGGTGGCTTTGGGAACAAGGTCGGCATCTACCCCGGGTACGTGCTGACCGTCGTCGGATCCATCGTCACCGGCAAGCCTGTGAAGTGGGTGGAGGACCGCTCTGAGAACCTGATGTCCACGAGCTTTGCTCGGGACTATCACATGCACGGCGAGATCGCCGCTACAAGCGAGGGCAAGATCCTCGCGCTTCGGACGAAGACCCTTGCCGATCACGGGGCGTTCAACAACACGGCTCAGCCGACGAAGTACCCGGCGGGTTTCTTCCATATTTTCACCGGCTCTTACGACCTCGAGGCCGCGTACTGCGAAGTGACGGGCGTATACACCAACAAGGCCCCCGGTGGTGTCGCGTACGCCTGCTCGTTCCGGGTGACCGAGGCCTCCTACCTCGTGGAGCGGCTCGTTGACTGCCTCGCCGACGAGCTGAAGATGGATCCGGCCGAGCTTCGGCTGAAGAACTTCATCCAGCCAGAGCAGTTCCCCTACACCTGCAAGACCGGTTGGGAGTACGACTCTGGTGATTACCCGCGGGCGATGCGCCTCGCGATGGACATCGCCGGGTATGAGCAGTTGCGCGCCGAACAGGTCGAGAAGCGGGCGCGCGGCGAGCTCATGGGCATCGGCATCAGTTTCTTCACCGAGACCGTCGGCGCCGGTCCTCGCAAGCACATGGACATCCTCGGGCTCGGCATGGCCGACGGGGCCGAGGTCCGCGTGCACCCGACAGGAAAGGCGGTCGTCCGGCTCTCGGTTCAGACCCAGGGTCAGGGCCACGAGACGACATTCGCCCAGATCGTCGCGCAGGAGCTCGGGATCCCGCCGCTCGACATCGACGTCGTCCATGGCGACACCGACAACACGCCCTTCGGGCTCGGGACATATGGCTCGCGCTCGACGCCGGTGTCGGGTGCTGCGGTCGCGATAGCTACTCGCAGGGTGCGCGACAAGGCGCGGCTTATCGCCGCCACGATGCTCGAGGTATCGCCAGACGACCTCGAGTGGGAGAAGGGTAAGTGGTTCGTGAAGGGCGACCCTTCGACAGCAAAGACCATCCAGGAGATAGCCCTCGCGGCACACGGGTCGATGGAGCTACCCGAGGGTGTCGAGGGCCATCTCGACGGATCGTGCGTCTACGACCCGCCCAACCTGACCTACCCATTCGGTGCGTACATCTGCGTGGTCGACATCGATCCCGAGACCCTCCAGGTGAAGGTGCGGCGGTTCATCGCCGTCGACGACTGCGGCCCGCGCATCAACCCGATGATCGTCGAGGGCCAGGTGCACGGTGGTCTCGCCGACGGAGTGGGCATGGCGCTCATGGAGGTGATCGCGTTCGACGAGGACGGCAACTGTCTTGGCGGCTCGTTCATGGACTACCTGCTCCCGACTTCGATGGAGTGCCCGAGCTGGGAGCTCGGTGAGACGGTCACCCCCTCTCCTCACCACCCGCTCGGCGTGAAGGGAGTCGGCGAGTCGGCGACCGTCGGATCTCCTGCCGCGATCGTGAACGCGGTGCTCGACGCCATCGGCGTGCGACACGCGGACATGCCGCTCACCTCCGCACAGGTCTGGCGAGCCACAGAGGGGCGCCCGTTCAGGACAGACCTGGCTATCGAGTGAGAGTGAGCGGCACTGCGTGAGCGGCATCTCCTACGAACTCCGCCAGAAGGCCGAGAGTCTCCGCTCGGACCGTCGACCTTTCGTGACCGCGACCGTCGTACGGGCCGACAAGCCCACCTCCGCCAAAGCGGGCGACACCGCCCTCGTGCTGGACGACGGTACGGTGATCGGCTTCGTCGGCGGCGAGTGTGCCCACACGAGTGTGCAGGTGCAGGGACTCGCGACCCTGACGACCGGCGAGCCGGTGCTGCTGCGGATCACTCCGGACGCGGCCGCCCCTGGCGAGGTCGCGCAGGAGATCGAGGCGGGCACGGTGACCGTCCACAACCCCTGCCTCTCAGGCGGGGCGCTCGAGATCTTCCTCGAACCTTCCGTGCCCCCTTTGTTAGTCGTGGTCTACGGCGAAGCGCCGATCGCCCGCGCGGTCCGGGAGCTGACCGCCTGGCTCGGATTCGACTCGAAGGCCGGTGGCGACGACGTGGGACCTGATGCGGATGCGGTCGTCATCGCGTCCCACGGCGGACCCGAGACAGCGCTCATCCGCCAAGCCCTTCAGGCGGGAGTGCCGTACGTCGGGCTCATCGCGTCTCCTCGTCGAGGTGGCGCCGTCTTGCGCGAGCTCGCCCTCGGGGAAACCGACCTCGCGCGGGTCCATACGCCTGCGGGCATCGATATCGGCTGCCGTACGCCCGAAGAGGTCGCGCTGTCGGTGCTCGCCGAGATCGTGTCGAGCCGCCCGCGCTCCCGGCGGGCCGCCCGCCCCGGACCGGGTGCCGAGCCAAGTGTGGACGTTCCGGTCGCGACCGATCCTGTCTGCCACATGAGCGTGGCAGCTGTCGAGAGCTCGCTTAGTCGCGACCACGAAGGCACCCGCTATTTCTTTTGCGGGCCCGGGTGCGAACAGGCCTTTCGTGCCGATCCGGACGCGTTCGTGCAAGGGTGATGTTCCTCGATCCCGAGACTCTCAGACAAAAGCTCGATGAGGCTGATTATCTCGCCGATCACGGGCTCGCGACGGCGCTTTTCCTCGCGGCGGAACTGCCTCAGCCGATCTTGCTGGAAGGCGAGGCCGGTGTGGGCAAGACCGAGGCCGCGAAGGCGCTCGCAAGGGCCCTCGACACGCCGCTCCTCCGCTTGCAGTGCTACGAGGGCATCGACGCCTCCGAAGCACTTTACGAGTGGAACTACCCGCGCCAGCTGCTCAGCATCCGCCTCGCCGAGGCGGCCGGGGCCGCCATCGCGGAGGACGACCTGTTCGGGACCGACCACCTCATCGCTCGGCCTCTTCTCCAGGCGATCGACCATCCCGGGCCGCGCCCTGTTGTCCTTCTGATCGACGAGGTGGACCGGGCAGACGACGAGTTCGAGGCGTTCTTGTTGGAGCTGCTAGGCGAGGCGGCTGTGACGATCCCGGAGCTCGGGACGAGACAGGCGGTGCACCCACCGGTCGTCGTGCTCACGTCGAATCGCACACGAGACCTGAGCGACGCGCTCAAGCGGCGGTGCCTTTACTACTGGATCGACTACCCCTCGGTGGAGTCGGTCGCGCGGATCGTGCGGCGACGGGTTCCATCAGCGAGCAAGACCATCGCCGAGCAAGCCGCCGCAGCGACTGCCCGCTTGCGCACGCTCGATCTGCAGAAGGCGCCGGGCGTCGCCGAGACGATCGACTGGGNNGCCGAGCACCTCGACCCGGGGCTGGCGGAGGTCTCGCTCGGCTCGGTGCTCAAGTACCGCGAGGATCAAAGCCTTGCGCGTGAGCGTGGGCTTGCCTGGGTGGTCGGCGAGTAGCCAGTCATCGCGGGTCCGCGATGGCGCGCATCGCATCTCTCAGTGCCACGAGGGTGTTCCCGCTCACGAGGGCGTCACAGTAGGGGAGAGCAGCCGCCATCCCGCCTGCCAACGGGGCGTAGTCCGGCGCCGCCCGGCGCGGGTTCACCCACACGATGCGATGAGCGAGGCGCGCGAGCCGGNNCACTACGACTGCGCCGCGAGCCATGCCGGGGCGGCCGTAGCGGTCGAGCCACTCCTTCAATGCCTGCCCGATGCGAGTGCCCCCCTTCCAGTCGGGCGCGGCGGACGCCGCGAGGCTGAGTGCAGTGTCGGCGTTCGCTTCCGAAAGGGCGCGGGTGAGGCGAGTGAGCCGAGTCGCGAACGTAAAGACTTCGGCACGCGTGCCGCCCGCCGCGGCGGCGTGCAACAGCTGGATACAGGCCCTCGAGTAGGGCGCCATCGAGCCTGAGATGTCGCAGAGCACGACGAGCTTGCGCGGGCGCTCGCGAGCGCGTCTCGTGATCTGCTCGATCGGGTCGCCCCCGCTGCGCCGGCTACGGCGGAGGGTCGCGCGGAAGTCGAGGCGGTCGCCGTGTCGATGTCGTCGGTGGCGGCGGGCGAGCCTGCGCGGGACCACGAGCCGGATCTCGCGCATCAGCTGGCCGAGGTCGCGCAGCTCGTCGTCGGTGAGCTCAGCGAAGTCCGTCGTCGCGAGCCGCTCGTCCGGACTCGCGACGGCCACTTCGATCTCCTGGTCGGAGGGGTCTTCATCGCCACCGGGCCCGGCGGAGATTTCGCGCCGACCCTCGAGGCTGCGGGGAGTCTCGTGCCGTCGAGTGACTCGATCATGGGTTGGGCGAGTGTGGGCGGGCGGCGGGGCGTTGTCGTCGCCTCTCGTGTCGGCCCAGTCGACAAGGCCTCGGAAGACCTGGTTGAAGACCCGGTCATAGGCGTCGAGGTGGGCGTGATCGGAGACAAGGGTGATACGCCCGAGGACCGAGAGCTCGTCGATCGTGGCCGGGGCGGCCATGTCGGTTGCGCGGATGAAGCGCCCGAGTTGATCGACCGAGACAGGGACGCCGGCCTGACGGAGAAGGTCGCCGAAGGCCGTCGCCACCAAGGCGAGATCTGCACGAGCTGAGGCGGTCGCGGCGGTAGCTTCGATGCGGCGATCCTATGTGCGGCCGGCGGGCGCGCAAGTCTGGCACCATGGTTGCAGTGAGCACGCTGCCGGGGGACCCGAAACGGGCACGGACCGAACCAACCGAGGTCGACCGGGCACGCGTCGTGGGGCTGCTGCGTTCTCAAGCCGGTGAGGGCAGGCTGAGCTCTCGCGGGCTCGACGACGCCATGGAAGAGGTCTTCCGGGCGAAGTCCCTTGCGGAACTGGACGCCGTCCTGTCGAGCACAGGGCCGTCCGCGCGTGTGCAGGCCGATTTCATCTTGGCGCACGGTCTCGAGGCGCCCACGTCGCGAAAGAAGAAGCGGTCGTTCCTCGAGCGCCAGCTCTGGTACTCGGGCATCCTGCTTGTTCTCTGGATCATCGTGTGGTTGGCGACCGGCATGGGATTCGAGTGGTTCATCCTGATCCTGTTGACGGGCGCTACCGGCTTCGCCTTTCGTGTCGCGCGGGGCGACCGCAAGAAAGGGCTCTTCGGCGCGAGCCGCCGGAGCCTCGGTCGCTGACCCTGAGCCGCAACTCCGCCGCGTCGAGACTCGAGGTGACAACATTGGCAAGGCTCGCTCCATTCACGTCCCGCTATGCGCCGAACGCGATGGTCTGCGCGGTGGATCACCTCGCGGCGCAAGCCGGCGTTGCGACCATGCGGGCAGGAGGCAACGCCGCTGACGCGGCTGTCGCGACAAGTGCCGTGTTGGCTGTCACGACTCAGCAGATGTGTGGGATGGGAGGAGACCTATTTGCCGTCGTGCACCGTGACGGTGAACGGCCGCAGGCCCTCAACTCGAGCGGCAGGTCCGGCTCCGGCGCAGACCCCGAGCGTCTCCGGGCTGAGGGACACACCTTCATGCCCCCGACCGGCGATATCCGCTCGGTGCCGGTACCTGGTTGCGTCGACGGCTGGCTCGCATTGCATGAGCGTTTCGGGGCAGTGCCCCTCGACCAAGTGCTCGAACCGGCTCGCCAGTATGCCGCGGACGGGTTCCCGGCGTCGCCCACCCTGGCAGCCTCAGCCTCGACGGTAGCGCACCTGCCGGGGGGCGAGGCTTTCCAGGCGGCCACCCATCTCGGCGCATTGGTGCGCCGCCCGGGCGTGGCCCGCGCGCTCGAAGCCATCGCGAGCGGTGGACGCGAGGCCTTCTATGGAGGGGAATTCGGCGATGGGCTGCTCCGCCTCGGCGCAGGCGAGTACTCCGAATCGGATCTCACGAGTCCGCTGGCCGATTGGGTGGAGCCGCTCGTCGTGGACGCCCTCGGCGCCCGGATCTGGACGACGCCGCCGAACTCGCAGGGTTACCTGACACTCGCAGCAGCATGGATCGTGGGCGGACTGGCGCTCCCTGACGAGCCCGACGATCCGCTCTGGGCCCATCTCCTCATCGAGTCGGCGCGCCAAGCCGCCTACGACCGCAACGACGTCTTGCACGAGCATGCCGATGGTGCCGAGCTGATCTTGCCGGAGCGGCTGGCGCCCCGGCGCTCGGCGATCTGCGCCGACCAAGCCGTGCGCATGGGAGATCGCTACGCGAGCGGCGGGACGATCTCGCTTTGCACCGTCGACTCCGACCGAATGGCTGTCTCTTTGATCCAGTCGAACGCGAGCGGATTCGGGGCCGAGATCGCCGAGCCTTCGACGGGAATCTTCCTGCAGAACAGGGGCGTGGGCTTTTCTTTGCAGCCGTCGCATCCCGCCGAGTACGGTCCGCGGCGGCGGCCGCCCCACACGCTCTCTCCAGCCCTGGTCACGACAACTGACGATCGCCTGCAGATAGTGCTCGGCACGATGGGCGGCGACTCGCAACCGCAGATCCTCTTGCAGCTGCTCTGCCGGATGCTGCGCGGCGACGAGCCGGTGGGTGAGGCGGTTGCCGCCGGGCGATGGGTGCTCTCCAATCCCCGTGAGCGGAGGGGTTTCACCACGTGGGACGCGGGCGGAGAGGTCAAAGTGGAGCTCGAAGCCAACACGCCCGACAGATGGGTCGACGGGCTCGAGAGTCGGGGTCATATCGTGGCGCGTCACCGTCGAATGGACCACGGGTTCGGCCACGCCAACGTCATCGCCTGTCACGACGGCTGTCTCGAAGGGGCGAGCGACCCTCGCGCGCTCGCAGGCGCTGCCGCCGGGTACTGAGGACTCGGCCACACGATAGGGAAGCGACAGGAATTCGGCGCCGGGATGGGGCCTCAGTCGAGCCGTCGCTCGGCCGCCCAACGGGTCAGCTGGTGACGGGTCGACAGCTGCAGTTTGCGCAGGACAGCCGAGACGTGGCTCTCGACGGTCTTGACCGAGATCGTCAGCTCGGAAGCGAGCTCTTTGTATGAGTATCCGCGTGCGATGAGGCGGAGCACCTCCCGCTCGCGTGCGGTCAGCTGGTCGAGCTCAGGGTCGAAACTGGGGGAGATCGCTTTGCTACCGTCAGCTACCGGCAATGCGGCCATCTCGGCGAAGGCATCAAGGACAAAGCCCGCCAGCCGCGGTGAAAACACGGCATCGCCACCTGCGACCCGCTTGACGGCGTCCACGAGGTCGGCGCCTGAGATCGTCTTCGTCACGTAACCTCTCGCGCCTGCACGGATTACCCCGATCACGTCCTCTGGAGCGTCGGAGACCGAGAGGGCGAGGAACCGCACGCCATCAGCCTCGGGATTGCGGCGAACAGCTTCGACCACCGCCTTGCCGCCGCCACCGGGCAGGTGCACGTCGAGCAACACGACGTCCGGGAGCCGCTCCAAGATGAGCTCGATTGCCGCCTCGACCTCGTCAGCCTCCCCGGCGACGACCACGCTGTCGCCTAGCTCCGCCTTCACGCCGACACGGAACAGGCCATGGTCGTCGACAAGGAAGACTGTCGGTGAGCGGTCGGCGGACTGGGTCACGACGGTGCCGTATGTGGGCGGCGCCCGGTGCGCTCGGTGGGCATGGTCAGCGCCACCTCGGTGCCCTCGCCAGGTACCGATCGCACCGTCGCGGCGCCGCCCAGGCGGGCCATGCGTCCCCTCACAGACTCGGCGATGCCCCTCCGGTCCTCTGGAACTTGCGCCGGATCGAAACCGGCCCCGCGATCCCGCACAAACATCGACACCCCACTAGCTTCCACTTCGGCGTACAAGGAGACGACTGGAGCGCCAGACCACTTCGCCGCATTTACGGTCGCCTCCTTTCCTGCTGCGAGCAGCCCCCTCAGAGCGTCATCGAGCGGGCAGTCGCCAACGACGACCGCATCGACGGTCGTTCCGTGAGTTGCCTCGACCTCTTGTTGGATCCGATGCACACCGGCCACGAACGTCAGATCCTCTTCGTTGGCCGATCCGAGCGGCCGACCGTCGAACAGCCACGACCTGAGCTCCCGCTCTTGTGCGCGGGCCAGTTGGACAACCTGCTGGGGATGGTCGGCCTGGCGCTGAATCAGCGCGAGGGTCTGGAGGACCGAGTCGTGCACCCGAGAGGCCATGTCGGATCGCTCCTCGGCCCGCGCACGAGCCTGTCGTTCGGAGTCGAGATCGCGGGCGATGCGGAGCCACCACGGTCCGAAGACCACGACCACCGCTCCCGTCACGAGAAGCAGGCCGCCGAATGGTCGGTAGCCGTTCCGCGTCGTATGGCCCGACAGGAGTCCTGCCAGGCCGACGAGCAGGAGGACCATGCCGACGATGAGGCGGAACCAGAGGACCCGTCGAGATTTGCTGCCTGGTGTGACGAGCTCTGCCAACGGTGCGGCGGCCCGGTGAAGGAGGGCTCGGTCGGAGTCGTCGGCGTTTCTCCAGATGAGTACGAGCCCGGCTGCACTTACCAAGAGGGACCAGGAGAGGGAAGTCAGCCATCCGGCGTTCAGTGCAGACGCGATGAGGAGGCCCACCACGAGCAGCGGGATGAAGGCGACGGCGAGCGCGATGCCCGGGAAGTCGTTGAGCGCCCGTGAAGCGATGTTCGTCTCCTCGCCTTCGAGGGGTATGAACAACCACGCGAGCACGTAGGCCGCCACGCCAAAGCTGCTCAGTGCGAGCAAGACGAATACGACCCGCACGATCGTGACGTCGACACCTAGGCGCCGCGCGACTGCCGCGGACACGCCTGCGACCATTCGGTCGTCGACGCTCCGGCGCAATGGTCCCCGCGAATGGGGCCACCGGCGCCCTCGGCGGAACCTGAAGTAGGGATGAAATTCGTCTTCGATACCAAGATGATCGCGCTCTGGCGCCTGCGAGGGCATCAGGGCAACCCCTGAGCTAGTCGCTGCGCACTCAGGGGCGGTTCAGGGTTACCCCCAATTCCCGAGCGCCACGCGTCGGCGCATGATCGAGGTATGACTTCTCGTACGGACTCACCTCCCACCCTTTGTCGCACCTCCGATGGCCGGATTCGCCGGCGTCGCCGACGGCCTTGCGCATCACTTCGCTCTCGACGTGACCGTCATCCGCATCGCGCTCGTGCTGGGGGCCCTTGTTGGTCCCGGCATCCCGATTTACGTCGGAGCATGGCTCCTGATCCCCGAGGAGGGCACTGAGCGATCGGTGCTGTCCGAGCTGATCGATTCAGCTCGTCCGGCCTGAACTGCCCGTCGCCACAACACACCTAGACAGGAGATCGTCGATCATGTCCGACCCGAACCCACAAAGCGGGGACCCGCGTGTCGCCTGGGAGCACCTCTATGGCGGGGGCCCCTGGCACGATCTTCGAAAGAAGACGACGTCGATGCGGATAGGCGACACCGAGCGGGCCGAGATCGCTGAGGTACTCGGGACGCACTATTCCGATGGCCGCCTCGATGACCAAGAATTCCGCGAGCGGATGGACCAGGCGATGTCGGCCAAGACGCGTGGTGACCTCGGCGGCCTGTTGTCAGACCTCCCGCCGCTCGGGCAGGTGCCGAGCACTCTGCCGGTGCCGAGGCAATCTCGGCGACTGCTCACTTTGGTTGTGGTGTTCGCAGGATTCGTGTTCGCGTCGACGCTCCCGTGGCGGTACATGCCGTTGCATGTCTCGTGGGTGTTCGTCGCGATCGTGGCATTCGTGCTGCTGTACCGCCACGACCGGCATCGCCGCTGCGGGCGTTACTCGTCCCGATCCTGATCGGCGGTTGCGCTGGCCTAGGGAAGCTTGCCGATGAGTCAGGTGCGAGCTGGATGACGTCGGCGGCCACGACGATCGCCACTCCGGCCATCTCGGCCGCGCCGGGCTCCTCGACGCTCTACGCAGCTTGGCTCGAGGCGACCGGGACTTCCATTCAGATCTCGTCGGACAGTGGCAGCGGTTTCTCGAAGCCTTCGACGGTGCCACAAGCCGCCACCCATGACGGCCCGGCTCTCGCTGTGACGCCCGATGGCGTCTACCTCTCCTGGACCGGCGCGACGACCAATCAGGTCGGCTGGTTGTTCAAGAGCTTCCTCGGATGGGTCCCGCAGCAGGTCGTGCCCGGAGCCGAGAGCGGCTCGAGCCCGGCCATGACCGCCGTGGGATCGAACCTCTTCCTCGCCTGGCAGGGTGACGGCACGACCGATTTCTGGTTCTCGGCCTTCGACTGACCTGCGCCCGAGGCGAACCCGCAGAGGAGAGATTCGCCAACGGCGCTAGTTTCGCCATTCATGACAGCGCAGTTGCCCGATCGTGCACAGGTCGTCATCATCGGCGGGGGCGTGACCGGCTGCAGCATCGCTTATCACCTGGCTGGCCTCGGATGGAACGACGTGGTGCTCCTTGAGCGCAAGCAGCTCACATCGGGCACGACGTGGCATGCCGCGGGCCTCATCACGTCGGCAGGGATGGCAGACGAGACTCTGCTGTGGATGAGCCGCTATTCACGCGACCTCTACGAGCGGCTCGAGTCCGAGACGGGCCTCGCGACCGGATTCCGCGCAGTCGGCCACCTCCATCTGGCTACGACGCCCGAGCGTCTCGAGACCCTCCGGCGCGAAGCCGCCTTCGTGCGCGGCTTCGGTGTCGACAACCAAGAGATATCTGCGCGCGAGTTCTCCGACATGTGGCCCGAGGCGAAGGCCGATGACGTTCTGGCTGCCTTTTACGTCGCCGACGAGGGCCGGGCGAATCCAGCAGATGTCGCGATGTCGCTCGCGAGGGGAGCGCGCCAGAAAGGCGTTCATATTGCCGAGGGGGTCTCGGTCACCGGCGTCGAGGCATCAGGTGGGCGCGTGCAAGCGGTCCTGACCGACACCGGCGGGAGAATCGAGTGCGAATACGTCGTCAACGCCGGTGGAATGTGGGCCCGCCAGATCGGGGCGCTTTCGGGAGTGTCTGTTCCCTTGCAGGCGGCCGAGCACTATTACATGATCACCGAACCGGTCCCGTGGGCGCACCGGGATCTCCCGGTGGTGGAGGACCCGGACCGGTACGGCTACTACCGCGAGGAAGTCGGCGGCATCCTCGTCGGGCTGTTCGAGCCGGTCGCCGCACCCTGGTCGCTCGATGGCGTCGACCACGACTTGGCCTTCACCGAGCTTCCGCCGGACTGGGAGCGGACCGGTCCCTATCTCGACGCGGCCCTCGGGCGCATCCCATCTCTTCGCGAGGCCGGCATTCGCCTCTATTTCTGCGGCCCCGAGAGCTTCACATCGGACGTCCACCCACTGCTCGGTGAGTCGCCGGAACTCTCGGGCTACTTCGTTGCCGCCGGGATGAACTCGCTCGGCATCCTCATGGGAGGCGGTGTGGGCAGTCTTATCGCGCAATGGATCGTCGACGGGGTGCCGCCGCTCGACGTGAGCGGTGTCAGCGTGGAGCGCACCCAGCCCTTCGAAGCCACGCGTAAGTTCCGGGCGGAACGTACCGTCGAGCTGCTCGGCATCCTGTTCGGCGACGGCGTGTGGCCGAACTGGCAACCGAGCTCCGCCCGCGGGATCCGCCGCTCGGTCGTCCACGACCGGCTGGCCGAGCACGGCGCGTACTTCGGCGTCTCGGCCGGATGGGAGTTCCCCGAGTGGTTCGCCGGGCCGGGGCAACCCGTCCCCAAGCTGACCCTTGGCTGGCAGCGGGACGAATCGTGGGACTACCAGGCGGCCGAGCACATGGCGGTCCGCCAGGCGGTCGGAGTGCTCGATCTCTCCCTCATGTCGAAGTACCTCGTGCAAGGCCGCGACTGCGAGGCGCTCCTCAACCGGGTATCGGCGAACAACGTCGCTGTCGAGCCGGGACGGCTCGTCTACACGCAATGGTGCAACGACAAAGGCGGGATCGAGGCAGATCTGACGGTCACAAGACTCGCGGAGGACCAGTATCTCGTCGTAGCGTCCGACGTGATCCATCGCCGGGTCGAGGCCTGGCTGCGCCGCCACACACTCGATGGCGAGCAGGTGACGATCACCGACGTCACCTCTGGGACGACGATCCTCTCGCTGCAGGGCCCACTCTCGAGAGAGCTGCTCGGGCGCTTGACCGATGCCGACCTCTCGAACGAGGCGTTCGGTTACCTCACGGCCCGCGACATCGGCGTCGGGTACGCGCCGGTCCGGGCGATGCGGGTGACCTACGTCGGCGAGCTCGGTTGGGAGTTGCACATCCCGGCGGAGTACGGCCTCGGGGTCTACGACTCGCTCGTGGAGGCGGGCGAGGTCCTCGGACTGCGCGATGTCGGGTTCATGGCGATGAACGGCCTTCGCCTCGAGAAGGGGTACCGCGACTACGGGTTCGACATCGACAACACCGACACGCCGCTCGACGCCGGCCTCGGCTTCGCCGTTGCGTGGGACAAGCCAGGCGGCTTCGTTGGGCGTGACGCCCTCGTGGCGCTTCGTGAACAACCTCGCACCCAGCTCCTCGTCCAAGTCCTCCTCGAGGATCCCGAGCCGCTCTTGTTCGGGAACGAGCCAGTGCTCCGCGACGGGTCGTGGGTCGGCTACATACGAGCCGGCGCGTATGGCCATGGGCTCGGTGGCGCCGTCGGCCTCGCGATGCTCGAGGATGAGAGCGGCGTCACTGCCAAGGCTCTGCGGGACTGGAAGCTGACAGTCGACGTCGGTGGCCGCCACGTGCCGGCGAAGGTGTCGACCCGCCCCCTCTATGACCCGGAGCGGGCACGCATCCTCGGCTGATCGCAGAGCTGCGCGCCTTTTGTGCGTATACGCACATAACGCGCGAACCGCCGTGCGCATCGCCCTATCGAAACCCAGCCCCTACCGCCTCACCGCCACCCGCCCCCCCACGCAATCCTCCACCAGACGAGCGATCTCGAGGTCCTCATGCGCCGTGAGGACGAGTGTCCGAACCGGGGCCCCGGCAGTCGAGAGATCGGTGTCGCCGCCAGGCGCCCCACGATTTGCCCCCTGGTCGATTGCCACACCGAGCCACTCGAGGCGGCCTGCCACCTCGGCCCGCACTTCGGGCGAGTGCTCGCCCACACCGCCGGTGAACGAGAGGACGTCGAGACCGCCCAAAGCGGCCGCCATCCCTGCGATCGAGGCGACGAGTCGGTGGACGTAGACGTCGAGGGCCAAGCGAGCTGCCGGTTCTCCGCTGCCGGTCTTCGCGACTACCGAGGCCATATCGCCGGTGCCGCAGAGCCCGAGCAAACCTGACCGCCTCTCGAGTCCGTCGTCGAGCTCCCCGAAGGAGATGCCCTCTCGGAGTAGATACGTGAGAAGCCCCGGATCGACCGAACCCGACCTCGTCGCCATCACAAGTCCGTCGAGCGGAGTGAAACCCATCGTCGTGTCGACGCCGAGCCCGTCGAGGATCGCCGCCACCGAGGCCCCAGAGCCGAGATGGCAGCTCACGAGCCGTCTGGTGCGATGCCTCGTGCCGAGATACTCGGGAACCCGCCGGGCGATGTAGCCGTGAGACAGGCCGTGGAAGCCGTACCGTCGCAGGCCGAACCGCGCCCGCCATTCGGGAGGCAGGGCAAAGGTAGCGGCCGCGGGCGGTAAGCCAGCGAAGTAGCCAGTGTCGAAGCACGCCACGGCCGCGTGCCCCGGGCGCGCCTCGGCGACGAGATCGATCGCAGCAAGAGCCGGTGGCTGGTGAAGTGGAGCGAGCGGGATGAGCTCGCGCAGCGCCTGGGTCACTTTGGCGTCGATGCGTACCGGCGTGGTGAAGACAGCGCCGCCGTGCACCACCCGGTGGCCGATCACGTCGGCCTCGCCCGAGTCGGCGAGGGCGCTCGCGAGCTCACCGGGCGAGACGTGGCCCTCCGCGGCCTCGAGATCGGCGCCCGCCACGACCGCGCCTTCCTCGACGAGCCGGATCTTCATGCTCGACGAGCCAGCGTTGATGACGAGGACTCGCATCGTTGATCAGGCGCCCGACTTGCCGGCCCCGCTCGAGGCACTCGAGAACGTCCATTCGGTGATCTCCGGCGAGTCCTCGCCGGTCTCCCGCGTGAACGCCCGCGCGCGGGCACGCATGTCCGAGACCTCCTGGCGCAACGCTGCAGCGCCGACGCCCAGCCCGGGCACGCGGTCGATGACGTCCATGACAAGGTGGAAGCGATCGAGATCATTCATCATCACCATGTCGAAGGGCGTCGTCGTGGTGCCCTCCTCCTTATAACCACGGACGTGGAACTGCCCATGATTGGTCCGGCGGTATGTCAGGCGGTGAATGAGCCACGGATACCCGTGGTAGGCGAAGATCACCGGCCGGTCAGTCGTGAAGATCTCGTCGAACTCGGCGTCGGGGAGCCCGTGAGGGTGCTCGCTCGGCGGTTCGAGGCGCATCAGGTCGACGACGTTCACGACGCGCACCTTCAGATCCGGCAGCCGCTCCCGCAGCACCGCCGTCGCGGCGATCACCTCGAGCGTCGGGATGTCGCCCGCACAGCCGAGGACGACGTCCGGCTCGCCGCCGTCGTCGTTCGAGGCCCAATCCCAGATGCCGATGCCGCGCGTGCAGTGAACAACCGCTTCGCTCATCGGCAGGTAGTTCAACGCCGGCTGCTTGCCCGCGACGATCACGTTCACGTAGTTGCGGCTGCGCAGGCAGTGGTCGGCGACGCTGAGCAGCGTGTTCGTATCCGGCGGCAGGTAGACGCGCACGACCTCCGCCTTCTTGTTCACGACATGGTCGATGAAGCCGGGATCCTGGTGCGAGAAGCCGTTGTGGTCCTGCCGCCAGACGTGGGAAGAGAGCAGGTAGTTGAGCGACGCGATCGGCCTGCGCCACGGGATCTCGCGGGTCACCTTCAGCCACTTGGCGTNNAACGCCTCGTAGCAGTTGAAGACGCCGTGCCTGCCGGTCAGCAGATATCCCTCGAGCCAGCCCTGGCACAGATGCTCGGAGAGCACCTCGACGACGCTGCCCTCGGGGCCGAGGTGCTCGTCGGTCGGCAGGATCTTCGCCTCCCACTGGCGGTCGGTGACGGAGAAGAGGTCGCCGAGCCGGTTCGACTCGGTCTCGTCGGGGCCGAACACACGGAAGGTGTCGGCGTTCTCCCCGACGACCCCGGCCAGGAAGTGACCGAGCACGCGCATCGCCTCGCTCGAGCTCGTCGCGGGATGCTCGACGTCGACGCCGTAGCGCCGGAAGTCCGGCAGCTCGAGGTCGCGGAGCAGCAGGCCGCCGTTCGCATGCGGGTTCGCGCTCATGCGGCGGTCGCCCTCGGGCGCGAGCGCGCGCAACTCGGGAACGAGCGCTCCCTCGGCGTCGAACAGCTCCTCGGGGCGGTAGCTACGCAGCCATTCCTCGAGTTGGCGCCGGTGCTCCGCGTTCGCGCGCGTGTCGGCGAGCGGCACCTGATGCGAGCGCCACGTTCCCTCGACCGGCAGTCCGTCGACCACCTTCGGTCCAGTCCAGCCCTTCGGCGTGCGCAGGACGATCATCGGCCATTGCGGCCGCCCGCGCGCGCTGCGCTTGATCTCCGCGAGGTCGTCGAGCGCGTCGTCGAGTGCCGCTGCGAGGTCGCGATGCACCGTGTCCGGCTCGTCGCCCGAGACAAGAAGCGGCCGGTAGCCGTAGCCCTCGAAGAGCGACACGAGCTCAGCTTCCGAGATCCGCGCGAGCACGGTCGGGTTCGCGATCTTGTAGCCGTTCAGGTGCAGGATCGGCAGCACCGCTCCGTCGCGCTGCGGGTGCAAGAACTTGTTCGCATGCCAGCTCGTCGCGAGCGGGCCGGTCTCGGCCTCGCCGTCACCGACAACGCACGTGACGAGCAGGTCGGGGTTGTCGAACGCGGCCCCGAACGCGTGCGCGAGCGAATAGCCGAGCTCGCCGCCCTCGTGGATCGAGCCCGGCGTCTCCGGCGCGACGTGGCTCGGGATCCCGCCCGGGAACGAGAACTGGTGGAAGAGCCTGCGCAGGCCCTCCTCGTTCTCCTGGATGTGGCTGTAGAACTCGCTGTAGGTGCCCTCGAGGTAGGCGTTCGCGACCATGCCCGGGCCGCCGTGGCCGGGACCGCAGATGTAGATCGTGTTCAGGTCGCGCGCGCGGATCTGACGGTTCATGTGCGCGTAGACGAGGTTCAGCCCGGGCGTCGTGCCCCAGTGGCCGAGCAGGCGCGGCTTCACGTGCTCCGGCAGGAGCGGCTCGCGCAGCAGCGGATTGTCGAGGAGGTAGATCTGTCCGACGGAGACGTAGTTGGCGGCTCGCCAGTAGGCGTCGATGAGGCGCAGCTCCTGCGGCTCGAGCGGCGTCGACTCCATGGCGTGCACTCTACGGGGATCCGCGAAATCGCTGATTCGCGCGGGTCGCCCGCGGAGAGAGACTGATGGCGCACCCAAAAGGAGGTGAGCCATGGCCATGCTCGAGAAGTGGGCTCCGCTCCCGGACCTCGACATCGTTGAGCGGCGCCTGCGCCGGTTCTTCGAGGACGTCGGTGTTGCACCTTCGGTGACGCCGGCTGCCGACGTCTATGACACCGGCACCGAGCTCGTTGTCGAGCTCGACGTTCCGGGATTCGACGAGAAGGAGTTGGCAGTCGCCCTCACCGACCACACGCTGACGATCAGCGGAACGCGCGCGAGCGAGACGGCGACGAAGGAGAAGATGCTACGCCTGCGCGAGCGGCTCGAGGCGCATTTCGAACGGCGCTTCCAGTTGCCGATCGAGGCGGACACGGAGCACGTGACCGCGGAGTACGACAAGGGCGTCCTCACGATGCACGTGCCGAAGATCGCTGCCGCGAAAGCGCGGAGCGTGAAGATCCTCAAGAAGTGACCGGTCATGGAAAATCCCGTGCGACCGCCGCATGACTCACGCGGCGGCCGCACCAGGGTCGAGAAAGGAAGCGTCATGACGAAGGTGACGACCACAGCAGCACTGGCAGGCGATCACGTCGAGGTCATCGGTCACCGGGTCGGCGACGCGCCTCGCAGTGGTGAGATCGTCGAAGTCCTCGGCGCTGCACCGAGTCCTCACTTCCGCGTTCGCTGGGAGGACGGGCACGTGTCGCTGCTCTACCCGAGCACGGACGTTGCGATCGTCCGTCAGAGCGCGCCGTCAGGCGCTCGCAAGCCGCGTCGCTCCACTCGGCCCGCCTGAGCCGGGAATCACGCCGCTGAGTGCGCCCTCGCGTCGATGCGCTCGCTGAACTCTGCGCCGTTCTCGATCGCGCGGCGCACCGGGCAGGCCGCAGCGACCGCGTCGAGGCGTTCGAGCTGCGCAGGAGTCAGATCGGCGCCGATGGTGATCTCGATCTCGAACCGCCTCGGCGTCGAGCGGTGGTCGTAGACGACGTCGACGGAGACATCGCCGAGCTCCCACCCCTTCGTCCGCGCGTACATGACGAGCTGCGTGGAGATGCAGGCAGCGAGCGCGGCCGGCAGCAGCTCGTGTGGCGAGGGGCCACAGCCCTCACCACCGACAGCCAGGGGCTCGTCGGTGGTGAGATGGTGACGTCCGTCGATCTCGACCTCCTGGCGGAGGGTCCCCGAGATCGCCCGGGCCGTGGCTGTGAGCGTCACGTCGTGGCTCCTTCGAGCTCAGCTGACGCCGACCGCCAACGGCGTCGATGTCGCAGCCTGCTCGGGCAACGCCGGCACGGGCTCTGCGCTGAGAACCACCTTGAGTGCATGGGTCTCCGCCGCCGCTGCGAACGTGTCGTACGCCGTCTCGACGTCGGAGAGCGAGAAGTGATGCGTCGCGAACGGGCTCGGATCGAGCCGCCGCTCCTGGATCAGCCTCAGAAGCTGCGGGGTCGTCTTGGCGTCGACGAGCCCGGTCGTGATCGTGATGTCGCGGATCCACAGCGTCTCGAGGTGAAGTGTCACCGGGTGACCGTGGACACCGACATTCGCGATGTGGCCACCGGGACGCACGAGCGAGGTGCAGAGCTCGAAGGTCTCCGGCACGCCAACTGCCTCCACGGCGACATCGGCTCCGAGGCCGCCTGTCATCGCCATGACCAGCTCGACCGCGTCTTCGCGGCCGTTGTTGATCGTCGAGTCGGCGCCGAACTCGAGCGCCTTCTCGAGCCGTGCATCCGACAGGTCGATCGCGACGATGTGACCCGGGGTGAACAGCTTCGCGGTCATGATCGTTGCGAGCCCGATCGGGCCGGCTCCGACCACGGCGACCGTGTCACCGGGCTGGACGCCGCCGTTCAGCACACCAACCTCGAACGCGGTCGGAAGAATGTCGGCGAGGAAGAGCACGTCCTCGTCGGTGAGGCCCTCCGGCACCTTGTAGACAGACGTGTCGGCGAACGGGACGCGTGCGTACTCCGCCTGCAGCCCGTCGATCGTGTGGCCGAAGATCCAGCCGCCGCCACCCACGCAGAGGCCGTAGTGGCCCTCCTTGCAGTACCGGCAGCGCCCGCAGGACGTGATGCACGACACGAGCACGTGGTCGCCCGGCACCACCGTGGTCACGGCGGAGCCGACCTCGGTCACCGTCCCGACTGCTTCGTGGCCGAGGATCGTCCCCGGCTTGCACGTCGCCACGTCTCCCTTGAGGATGTGCAGGTCCGTGCCGCAGATCGTGGTCGTGTCGATCTTCACGATCGCATCTGTGGGCTCAAGGATCTTTGGGTCCGGAACGGTGTCCCAGGACCGCTGGCCGGGACCGTGGTACACGAGGGCTTTCACGATTGGCTCCCCTTCTGTTTGGTCGTGCAATTCAAGATTCAGCCGCCGGCGGGCACGTAGCTCGCTCCGGCTGCGAGGACCGCCTGCGCTGCCGCGAGCCGCGCCACCGGGACGCGGAAGGGCGAGCAGGAGACGTAGTCGAGGCCGATGCTCTCGCAGAAGGCGATCGACTTGGGGTCTCCTCCATGTTCCCCGCAGATCCCGATCTCGATCGACGGACGCGTCGCCCGGCCACGCTTCACGGCCGTGCGGATCAGCTCGCCCACTCCCTCGACGTCGATCGTCTGGAAGGGATCGTCGGCCAGCAGCCCGTGCTGCAGATAGAAGGTCAGGAAGCGGCCCTGCGCATCGTCGCGGGAGACGCCGAGTGCCGTCTGCGTGAGATCGTTCGTCCCGAAGGAGAAGAACTCCGCCTGCACGGCCAGCTCGCCGGCGCGCAGCGCCGCGCGAGGCAGCTCGATCATCGTGCCGACCTTGTAGTCGAGACCGCCCTCGTCGGCGACCGTTCGCGCGGTCAGCTCGACGAGCCGCTCCAGCTCGGTTGCGAACGCAACCAGCGGATGCATGATCTCGACGATCGGCAGGATGCCCGTGCGTTGCTCNNACGGCCTGGGCCGCGCGCACGATTGCCTTGATCTGCATCTCGTAGATCTCCGGCCGCTCGATCCCGAGGCGACAGCCGCGAGTGCCGAGCATCGGGTTCGTCTCACGCAATGACTCGATCCGCTCACGGATGCGCACGTCCTCGACCTCGGACGGATCGGGGAGGAACTCGTGCAGAGGCGGGTCGAGCAGTCTGATCGTCACCGGCAGACCGACCATTGCCTCGAAGATCCCTTCGAAGTCGGACTGCTGCATCGGCAGGAGCTGCGCGAGTGCCGCTGCGCGTTCCTCGACAGTCGAGGCGAGGATCATCTCGCGCACGATCGGGAGGCGCTCCGGAGCCATGAACATGTGCTCGGTGCGACAGAGGCCAATTCCCTCGGCCCCGTGCTTGCGTGCACGGTCGGCGTCGAGAGGCGTGTCGGCGTTCGCGTAGACACGCATGCGGCGCACATGGTCGGCCCAGTCGAGGATGGTCGCGAGGTTCGCGTCGGGCTCCGGCTCGACGAGCGGTGCGATACCGAGAATGACGCGACCGGTGGTGCCGTCGATCGTCAACGGATCGCCCTCGCGAATCACGGCATCGCCGATCCGAGCGGTGCGCTCGTCCAGGTCGATGTCGAGCGCGGCGCAGCCGGCGACACACGGCTTGCCGAGCCCGCGCGCGACGACCGCGGCGTGCGACGTCATGCCACCGCGGGCGGTGAGGATGCCCTGCGCCGGCAGCAGGCCGTGGATGTCGTCCGCCGTCGTCTCGGGCCTGACGAGAATGATGGCCTCGCCGTCCGCGCTCCGGGCGGCAGCGGTGTCCGCGTCGAAGACCGCGAGACCGCAGGCGGCTCCCGGTGACGCACACAGGCCGACTGCGACGACGACGAGCTCGGCCCGCGGGTCGATCGTCGGGTGCAGGAGCTGTTCGAGCTGTGCGGCGTCGATCCGCTGCACCGCCTCGTCGCGGCTCAGGAGACCTTCGCCCACCATGTCGACCGCAGCGCGCAGCGCGGCGGTTGCGGTGCGCTTGGCGCCGCGTGTCTGCAGCAGGTAGAAGCGCCCGCTCTCGACGGTGAACTCGACGTCTTGCACGTCGCGGTAGTGCCGTTCGAGCGCGGCGACCGCCGCCTCGAGCTCGGCATGGGCCTCGGGCAGCACCGCGCGCATCTCCGCGACGGGCTGCGGGGTGCGCGTGCCGGCGACGATGTCCTCGCCCTGCGCCTCCGAGAGGAACTCGCCGTAGAGGCCCGGCTGCCCCGTGGCCGGGTCGCGGCTGAAGCAGACGCCGGTCGCAGAGCGCGAGTCGCGGTTGCCGAACACCATCTGTACGACGTTCGCCGCGGTGCCCGCGTCCTCGGAGATGCCGGCCGTCGCGCGATACACCCGCGCGCGCGGGACATTCCAGGAGTCGAAGACCGCCGCGACGGCGGCGAAGAGCTGCTGCCTCGGGTCCTGCGGAAAGTCGGTGCCGGTCGCAAGCAGGTAGATGCCGCGGAACGTGTCGACGAGCTCGTAGAGGTCGTCGTGCCCGTGCGCTTGCTCGTCGAGCGCCTCGAAGGCTTCAAGCTCCTTGGCGAAGAGCGCCGAGTCGATTCCCGCGACGACCTCGCCGTACATCTGGATCAGCCGGCGGTAGTCGTCGAGCAGGAAGTGCACGGCTGCCGGGTGCGCCTGCCGGATCACCGCGTCGTTCATCCCGAGATTCAGGATCGTCTCCATCATGCCCGGCATCGAGACCGGGCCGCCGGAGCGGACGGAGACGAGGAGCGGGTCGGCGGGATCGCCGAAGCGCCGCCCGGCGCGCTCCTCCAGCAGCGCGAGATGTTGCTCGATCTCCGCGCACAACTCGACCGGCAACGGCCCGGGGTGCGCGAGATGGTGGCGACAGGCTTCCGTCGTGACCGTGAAGCCGAGCGGGACCGGCAGGTCGAGCGCGGTCATCTCGGCGAGGCCGAGGCCCTTGCCACCGAGCAGCTCGCGCCCACCTTCGCAGGACTCGTCGAAGTCGAAGACCAGTTTGCGGGTCATGCTGCGCACCTCCGTAGAAGATCGTCCCAGTCGGCCTCGACCTGGGCCTGGATCTGCTCCAGGACCGGGGCCTGCTCCGACTGCAGTAGATGGGCGAATCGCGTCTGGAGCCGGAGCCAGTCGGCCACCGGGATCGGGTGGTCGGGCTCGTAGCTCAGCGCGTAGCGGCCGTCGACAACCTCGTAGAGCGGCCAGAAGAGCGAGTCGACGGCGGCGTTCAGGACCTTCGGCATCAGCCGGGGCTCGTGGCCCCAGCCCACCGGACAGTCCGTGAGGACGTTCAGGAACGCAGGCCCCTCGGAGGAGGTCGCGGCCGAGACCTTGCGGCTCAGGTCGTACCACTGGCTTGCGACGGCCTGCGCGACGTACGGGACGTGATGGCCGACGGCGATCGCCGTCATGTCCTTGCGCTTCTGCGCCTTGCCAAAGCTCTCTTTGCCTGCCGGGCTCGTGGTGGTGTTGGCGCCGAAGGGCGTCGCACCCGAGCGCTGCACCCCGGTGTTCATGTACGCCTCGTTGTCGTAACAGACGAAGAGGAAGTTGTGGCCACGCTCGAGCGCGCCGGAGAGCGCCTGCATCCCGATGTCGTACGTCCCGCCGTCCCCGGCGAACACGACGATCTCGACCTCGCCGTCGGCCATGCCGTTGCGGCGGGCGAGCGCGCGCTGTGCGCTTTCGATCCCGCTCGCGACGGCTGCGGCGTTCTCGAACGCGACATGGATCCACGGCACGTTCCACGCGGTCGTCGGGAAACGCGTCGTTGCAACTTCGAGGCAGCCGGTGGCGTTCACGACGACGACCGGCTTGGCGATCGTGCTCAACACGGTCCGCACGACCATCGGCACTCCACAGCCCTGGCACAGCGAATGGCCACCTCGCAACGGCTGCACGCCGTTCTGGTTGCGGACGAGGGTCTTCAGACGAGACATTCGTCACCTCGCAGCCCGTAGTAGGCCGGTTGTCCGCCGGCGAAGATCTCGCGCACGTCTGCCGGATGGATGTCGCGGCCGCCGAGGCCGTAGACATGACCGCGCAACGCGCAGGTGCCGCCGTACAGAACGGCGGCCAGTTCCGCGTGCAGCGGCGGCGTGCCGCCGGGCGAGTCGGCGCGGTCGAGCACGATCACCGTGTGGACATCGGCGAGCGCCGCTGCGATCTCCACCGCAGGGAAGGGGCGGAAGGAGCAGATGCGCAGCAGTCCGACGTGCTCACCTTCGTCGCGGAGCTCGTCGACGGCGTCCTTGACGGTGCCGGCGGTCGAGCCGAGCGCGACGATCACGCGGTCTGCGTCGTCGAGCCGGTACGGCTCGACGGCCGCGAGGTGCCGGCCCGAGAGGAGCTCGAGCTCGTTCCCCACGTCGGCGAGGACGTCGTG
>PLDP01000284.1:0-19102 GCA_003136795.1 Actinomycetota bacterium | reverse complement strand
AGCAGCACATCGGGGTGCTCGGCGATCCGCGGCGCGGCAACGGTGAGGTCGTAGGCCTCCTGCGCGTTCTCGGCAAAGAGCTGCACCACACCCGAGTCGCGGATCAGCATCGAATCGGAGTGGTCGCAGTGGATGTTGATCGGACCGGACAGCGCGCGGTTGCCGAGCGCCATCACGATCGGTGCGCGCATCGACGCCGCGATGTAGACGACCTCCGCCATCAGCGCGAGCCCCTGGGACGACGTCGCCGTCATGGTGCGAGCGCCTGCGAGCGCGGAGCCGATTGCCGCGCTCATCGCGGAGTGCTCCGACTCGACGTTGATCAGCTCTGCGTGCGCGCGCCCGTCGGCGACGAACTTCGCGAAACCCTGGATGATCGGCGTCTGCGGCGTGATCGGGTAGACCGGCATGACGTCGGGGTCGACCTGGCGCATGCCGTGCGCGACCGCCTCGCCGCCGGTGAGGAGCTCTTTCACGTCAGCTCCTCGACCATCGTGATCGCGCCGGTCGGGCACACCTCGGCGCAGAGCTCACAGCCCTTGCAGTAGTCGTAGTCGAACCCGGTGAACGTCGTGCCGTCGAGCGTGATCGCCGAGTCGGGACAGTAGATCCAGCAGAGCAGGCAGTTGACGCAGGCCGAGAGCTCGACCTCCGGCATGACGCCCGTCCGCCAGCCGCCGGTGTGGAGCTGCTCTGCGGTCGAGGGTGTGACACGGCCGGCGACGGGCAGATCCCGCCAATCCTTCAGTTCAGACATGCGTACCCCTCCCGCACCGCTGCGCGTATGAGCTCCGGAGAGACCTTGCGCGCGAGCTGGTCCGCGGCGGCGTCCTCCAGGCATTCGAGGGGCGGTTCGCCAAGGGCAGCCGCGACGGCGCCGAGCATGACGATGTTGATGAAGCTCGAGCCACTTGCGGCGGCGAGGCGGCTCGCCGGCACGCAGAGCACGTGGACGCCGTCGAGCTCGGGGGGAGCCTCCTCGGCGTTCAGCACGACGATCCCGCCGGGCCGTAGGCCGTCCGCGACGTCGACCTCGTGCACGAGCGTCGGCTCGAGGACGACGACGACATCGGGGTCTGTGATCGCGTCGTGCCGGCGAATCGGCTTGCTCGACGTGCGCGTGAATGCCTTGAGCGGCGCGCCGCGACGCTCGGGCCCGTACTCGGGGAAAGCCTGGACGCTCCTGCCGCTGCGCATCAGCGCAAGCGCGAGCACCTGGGCGGCGGTCTTCGCGCCCTGGCCGGCGCGCGCATGCCAGCGGATCTCGGTGGTCTCGGTGCTCATGTGAGGCTCCGATCGATCGCCGCAGCTGCGCGCTTGCCGTGCCGCACGGCCTCAACGACGCTGTCGCCGCCGTTCACTGCGTCGCCGCCGGCGAACACGCGGCGGTTCGACGTGCGACCGTCGTCGTCGACGACGACCTTGCCCCAGTCGTGCTCGAAGCCGCCGAACCTGTCGGCGAGCTCCGGCCGCGGCTGCTGCCCGATCGCCCTGACAACCGTGTCGACGCGCAAGCTGAACTCCGAGCCCGGAACGGGCACGGGGCGGCGACGTCCACTCTCATCCGGCGACCCGGGCCGCATCGATACGCACTCGACGGCGTTGACGCGGCCGGCGCCGAGGAAGCGAACCGGCAGCGTGCGGAACGCGAACGCCACGCCCTCTTCCTCGGCCTCGTCGACCTCGAACGAATAGGCGGGCATGTCCTCGCGCGTGCGCCGGTAGACGATCGTCACGTTGGTCGCGCCGAGCCGCACAGACTCGCGCGCAACGTCGATCGCCGTATTGCCGCCGCCGATTACGACGACGCGCTCGCCGACAGCGGGAGGCGAGCCGGTCTTCAAGGCTTCGATGAACGGAAGCGATTCCCACACTCCGACCAGCTCGTCGCCGGGCAACTCCATCGCGACGTCTTCGCCGAGGCCGACACCGAGGAAGACAGCGTCGTAGCTCGCGAGCTCGTCGAGGCCCGCGACCTCGGAACCGAACCGGAAACGGACGCCAAGCGCCTCGAGTGCCCGCTGCTCGGCCGGAAGCGGTTCTGCTTCGATCCGGTACGGCGCAATCGCGAAGCGGATGAGACCGCCGATCTCCTGGCGCTCCTCGAAGACGGTGACCGAGTGCCCGCGCGCTGCGAGCTCGCCGGCGCAGGCGAGGCCGGCGGGGCCGGCGCCGACCACGGCCACCGAATGTCCGGTGGGAGCGGCCGCCGGCCGTAGCGGCACGTCGTGCTGAAGCGCCCAGTCGGTTGCGTACCGCTGCAGGGCCGCGATCTGGATCGGCTCCTCGGTGAGCACGCACGCGCCCTCGCACAGCACCTCGACCGGGCAGACACGCGAGCAGGAGCCTGCGAGCAGGTTCTGGTCGTAGATCGTCTCGGCCGCCGACACCACGTCGTCGCGCGCGAGCGCCTCGACGAACCCCGAGATGTCGACGTCGGCCGGGCAGGCGACCGTGCAGGGCGCGAGGGCGTACGGCCCGCCGCAGGCGAGGCAGCGATCGGCTTCGAGCAGCACCTCGTCATGGGCGAGAGGCGGCCGGAGCTCCGTGGGCAGGTTGACCATCGGCTCGACGGCGACACTCATTGCTTTGAGTCTCCGGTCGGCTCAGAAAGCCAGCATCGGCGCGATCCCCGATCGGGTCGCGGGAATCCCGCAGGCGGCACGGACGGCTGGTAGAGCCGAGGCGGCCGCCGTGGGGGTCGGCCGCCTTGGGGAACCGCCACCGTCAGACGGCCTGGGCGACGGGTGCGAGCACCTGCTGCGCGAGCTCGGCGAGCCGAGTGGAGTAGCCCCACTCGTTGTCGTACCACGCGACGACCTTGACCTGGGTCCCGCCGGCGACGAGCGTGAGGCCGGAGTCGAAGACCGACGAGAAGCGCGACTTGATCACGTCCGAGGAGACGAGCGGCTCGTCGCTGTAGGAGAGGATGCCGGACAGGCCGTCGGAGGCGGCCGCCAGCGCGAACAGCGAGTTGACCTCGTCGACGTTCGTCGGCCGCTCGACGTCGACGGTCAGGTCGACGAGCGAGCCGGTGAGCACCGGGACGCGTGTGGCGAAGCCCTGGAGCTTCCCCTCGAGCTCCGGGATGACGAGGCCGATGGCCGTCGCCGCGCCGGTCGAGGTCGGCACGATGTTCGCCGCCGCCGCGCGTGCGCGACGCAGATCCTTGTGCGGTAGGTCGACCAGACGCTGGTCGCCGGTGTAGGCATGGATCGTCGTCATCACGCCGTGACGGATCCCGAGCCCCTCGTGGAGCACCTTCGCGACGGGCGCGAGNNGGCGCCGACACGATGACCTTCTCCGCGCCGGCGGCGATGTGCCCGGCTGCGTCGTCGCGTGCGCGGAACTTGCCCGTGCACTCGAGCACGACCTCGGCCGAGACGTCCTGCCACGGGATCGCGTGCGGAGCGGTCTCGGCGAACACCGGGATGCGCGTGCCGTCCACGATCAGCGCGTCCTCCTCGGCGCCGACGACGCCCGGGAACGGGCCGTACAGCGTGTCGTGACGAAGCAGGTGCGCGAGTGTCGCAACGTCCGCGACATCGTTGATCGCGGCCCACTCGATCTCGGCGCCGCTTTCGTAGGCCGAGCGAAACGCGCAGCGTCCGACCCGGCCGAAGCCGTTGATCCCCACACGAACGGTCATTTGCTTTCTCCTTCGATCTAGATGAGTGCAGGCACCGGAGCGGGCTCCGGGACCACGAGCAGTGGGCGAGTCGATCCGCCGATGAGCGCCCTCGAGGTGCTGCCGAGCAGGAACCGCTTCACGCCGCTCAGATGGCGTGAGCCGACGACGACGAGGTCGACGTCGAGATCGTCCGCGAGCGCGACGATCTGCGCGGCGGGATACCCGATCAGCAATTCGGTCGTGCAGGGCACGCGGAGCTCCTCGGCCTTCTCGCACGCGTCGATCAGCACTTCGGTCTGTGCACGGTCCGGCACGCGCTCGGGCTTGCCCTCACCGCGGACGAACTGCTCGCCGACGATCGAGACGACGTTCACGAACACGACCTCCGCCCCTTCTCCGGCGGCGAGCGCGAGCCCCTGGTCGATCGCTGCTGCCGACGACGGAGTGTCGTCGATCGCGATCAGGATGCGCTCCAGCTTGCGTGTCATCGCAGCCTCCTTTGTCGCTTCCAGACTGCATCCGGCCGATCGCGTCCGCACCGGGGTTTTCCCGCAGTCGCCGCGGGGCGTTCGCCGATTACCACACGCGCGACGCGGCGCATGCTCGAAGGAAGCCGCCCTCGGAAAGGAGGCGCACCATGTACGGGACCATTCTTTGGTCAACCGACGCGTCGGTCGTGGCGGATGGCGCACTCGCGGAGGCCCTACGGCTCTTGCAGCCCGGCGGCCGCCTGATCGCCTTCCATTGCGACGAGCGATTCCTTGGTGGTCGCGCGGGAGGCATGCCGGTCCTCGCCGACGAGACCGACCGCCGCGGAAAGCTCCGCGGCCAGGTCGAGCAGTTGAAGACGGACGGCATCGATGCCGAGCTGGTGGTCGAGACGACCCACCACAACACCGCCGGAGAGATCGCCAAGGCCGCAGAGGTCTACGGCGCAGACGTCATCGTCTGCGGGACCCGCGGCTTCGGCGTCGTCGCCGGGGCCGTTGCCGGCAGCGTTGCGATGCGGCTGCCGCATCTCGCTTCGTGCCCCGTGATCGTCGTGTCCGAGAAGGCCGCAGCGCGGTCAGCGCTCGCGACCCGGTAGCACTTCACAAGGCTAGGCGCCGCGCGAGGACCGCGGCGCCTACGCTCTCCCGATGACGGCGACGATCCAGATCGAGCATCTGCACGTCGTCCGCGGCGGAGTCGCCGCGATCGACGACCTCTCGCTCGAGGTCGTCCCCGGTCGCGTGACGGGCCTGCTGGGACCGAGCGGCTGCGGCAAATCGACCCTGATGCGCGCGATCGTCGGCGTCCAGCAGGTGGCGAGCGGCCGCGTGCGGATCCTCGGCCGCGACGCCGGCGAGCCCTCCCTGCGGCACGAGATCGGCTACCTCACCCAGTCGCCGTCGGTGTACGCCGACCTGACGGTGACCGAGAACCTGCGCTACTTCGCCGCCGTGACGGGCGCGCCCCCAGACCGCGTGGGCGAGGTGNNATCCTGCGCGTCGACCTCTGGCGGTCGTTTCGCGAGCTCACGGACGCGGGCGCGACGCTGCTCGTCTCGAGTCACTCGATGGAGGAAGCGTCGGAATGCGACGACCTGCTGCTGATGCGCGAAGGCGCAATCCTCGCCGCGACGACACCGGACGAGCTCCGCGCGCGCACCGGCGAGAGCGACCTCAGCCGCGCCTTCCTGGCGATCATCCGGGGAAGCTCCGAATGATCGCGACCGCTCGTCGCGTGCTCTGGCAGATCCGCCGCGACCGCCGCACGATCGCGCTCCTCCTCGGCGTCCCGGTCGGGCTGCTCGCGCTGCTTCGCTACGTGTTCGACTCGCGGCTCGCGGTGTTCCAGCACATCGGCGCGCCGATGTGCGGCCTGTTCCCGTTCATCCTGATGTTCCTCGTCACGTCGATCGCGATGCTGCGGGAGCGAACCTCGGGAACGCTCGAGCGTCTCATGTCCCTCCCCATCTCGAAGCCCGCGCTCCTCGGTGGTTACGCGATCGCGTTCGGCGCGCTGGCGGCCGTGCAGGCGGCGATCGTCTGCACCGTCGGGTTCCTGCTGCTCGGCCTCAACGCAGATCACGGCGCCTGGCTCGTCGGCCTGCTCGCGATCGGCAACGCGCTCCTCGGGATGGCGCTCGGCCTGTTTGCAAGCGCTTTTGCGCGCACCGAGTTCCAGGCGGTGCAGTTCATGCCTGCGATCGTCTTCCCACAGCTGCTGCTCTGCGGCCTTTTTGCACCGCGCGGCGCAATGGCCGCCCCACTGCAGGACGTCGCGTACGCGTTCCCGCTCACCTATGCATTCGACGCGCTCAGCCGCGCCACGCACTCCGGCCCGCTCGGGGGGACGCTCGTGCTCGACGTCGCCGTCGTGATCGGAGCCACGCTCGCCGCGCTGGCGCTTGGCGCCGCGACCCTCCGTCGCCGGACGCCGTAGGGGAAGATCGAGCACATGGTTGCAATCCGCGCCGAAGGGCTGACGAAGCGATACGGCAGCACCCTCGCGCTCGACGGGCTCGACCTCGCGATCGAGTCGGGCGAGGTCTACGGCTACCTGGGCCCGAACGGCGCCGGCAAGACGACGACGATCCGCCTGCTGCTCGGCCTCCACCGCCCGACCGCCGGACGGGGCGAGCTCTTCGGCATCGACGCGTGGCGCGACCCGGTCGCCGCGCATCGACGGGTCGGCTACGTCGCCGGCGAGCCGTATCTCTGGCCCGCGCTGACGAGCACGGAGACCTTCGTGTTCCTGGAGCACCTGCACGGGTCGACCGACGCCGCCTACCGCGAGCTCCTCGTCGAGCGCTTTCAGCTCGACGCGGACAAGAAAGTGCGCGCGCTCTCGAAGGGCAATCGGCAAAAGGTGCAGCTCGTCGCCGCGTTCGCCACACGAGCCGACCTGCTGGTCCTCGACGAGCCGACGAGCGGCCTCGACCCGCTGATGGAGGTCGCATTCCGCCAGACGGTGCTCGAGGCGAAGGAGCGCGGGCAGACCGTGTTCCTGTCGTCGCACATCCTCAGCGAGGTCGAGGCGCTCTGCGACCGGGTCGGCATCCTCCGGGAAGGGCGGCTCGTCGACGAGGGCACCCTGGCGCAGCTCCGGCACCTGAACGCGCAGACGGTCGAGATCACGTTCGACGGCACGCCGCCCGACCTCGGAGCCGTGCCCGGCGTGCGCGTCGTACACGCAGCCGGCAACGCGGTGCGGCTGGAGGTGACCGGGAGCCCACAGCCGCTTCTGGCCGCGCTCGCCGGCCGGCCGGTGGTCACCTTGACGAGCCGCGAGCCGTCCCTCGAAGAGATCTTTCTCCACCACTACGACGGCTCGGACCACGGTGACCGCGGCTGACGCGATCGCACGGCGCTCGTTTGCCGACGCGCGCGTTCGCACCGGGTGGTTCGCAGCGCTCTTCGCGTTCATGGCCGCCGCGAATGTCGTCGGCTACCGGCGCAGCTACCCGACCGTCGCCGAGCGCGTCGCGTTTGCGCGCAGCTTCGGCGCGAACAAGGCAGTCGAGCTCTTCTACGGCTCGCCGCACGACCTGCTGAGCGTCGGCGGCTATGTCGCCTGGCGTGTCGGCGGCACCGGTGCGATCCTCGCAGGCGTCTTCGGCGTGCTCGCGGCCGTGCGTGCCCTGCGCGCCGAGGAGGACGCCGGCCGCCAGGAACTCGTGCGGGCAGGCAGCGTCAGCCGCCGCTCCGCCTACCTCGGCGCGCTGGCCGCGATCGGGGCCGGCGCCGTCGTGCTCTTCCTCGCGCTCTTCCTGGGCCTGGCCGGCGTCCGCCTGGCGCCCGGCGGCTCGGCGTTCCTGGCGCTCGCGACCATCTCGCCGGTCGCGGTCTTCGCGGGCCTCGGCGCGCTCGCGTCGCAGCTCGCACCTTCGCGCCGCATCGCGCTCGAGCTCGCGACGGGCTCGCTCGTGCTCGCGTTCATGCTGCGCGTGATCGGCGACACGTCGACGTCGCTCGGCTGGCTCCGCTGGGCGACCCCGTTCGGCTGGAGCGAAGAGACGCGCGCGTTCGCGGGCGCACGACCGGCCGTCCTCGCGCTGCCCGCGCTCAGCGGAGCGGTGCTCCTTGCCCTCGCCGGGCTGATCGCGGCCCGGCGCGACGTCGGCACGGGCCTGCTGCCGGCGCGCGACAGCGCCGAGCCGCGGCTCCGGCTGCTCTCGTCGCCCACCGCGCTGGCCGTGCGGGACGAGCTCGGCAGCATCGCCGTGTGGACCGGCGCAACCGGGCTCTTCGCTGTCGTCGTCGGCATCCTCTCGACGAGCTTCACGACGGCGAACCTGCCGGCGAACCTGCGCCAGGAGCTGCACAAGCTCGGCGGCACGACGATCACTACCCCGGCCGGGGCGCTCGGCTTCTACTTCCTGCTCTTCGTGCTCACGATCAGCCTGTTCGCCTGCTCCCAGATCGCAGCCCTCCGGCGCGACGAGGCGGAGCAGCGCCTGGAGACGCTCTTCGTCTTTCCGGTCGACCGCCGCCGCTTCCTCGCGGGGCGGCTGCTCGTCGCCGCGGCAAGCGCCACCCTGCTCGCGCTCGCCGCCGGCTTCTGCACCTGGGCGGGCGCGGCCGCGGAGTCCGCGCACGTCTCGCTGGCCCGGCTGCTCGAAGCAGGTGCGAACTGCCTGCCCGTGTCGCTGCTCTTTCTCGCGCTCGCCGCGCTCGCCTTTGCCGTCGTGCCGCGTGCGACGAACGCAATCGCCTACGGGCTCGTGAGCGGCGCCTTCCTCTGGCAGCTGCTCGGCGCGCTGCTCGGGGCGCCGCGCTTCTTGCTCGACCTCAGCCCGTTCCAGCACTTCGCGTTCGTGCCGGCTCAGGCCTTCCGCGCAGGCCCCGCGGCGGCGCTCCTCGCACTCGCGGCGCTCGCCGTGCTCGCGAGCCTCTGGTCGTTCGGGCGGCGCGACCTCACCGGCGCCTGAGGCGTCGGACCCAGCAGTGAGGCCCGATCGGTGCGGGTTTCCCGCAGTGGTTTTCCGCAGTGCGCCGGATGGCGACCCACCGCGCTGCCCCCAGAGTGCTTGAAAAGGCCGGATGACCATCTCGGCCCTAGCGAAAAGGAGTCAGAGATGCGCAAGTACCTAGAGATCGGAGGCGTCGTTGCAACGGTCATCCTGATCGTGTTCGGCGTCGTCGCGATCGCGCTGGGCGTCAACGGCCGCAACACGGTTCGCGACAGCCTCAAGGCAGAGCAGATCGTCGGATCCTCCGACATGACCAAGGCAAGCATCGCCGCCGAGGCGAAGGCAGCCGGACTTTCCGCGTCGATCAAGCTCCCGACGGCAGACCTCGCCGGCAAGGCAATCGTCACCGGCGCGCTCGCCCGTGACTTCGCGGAGTACATGAGGATCCACGCGCTCGAGGCGAGCGGTGGCCTGACGTACTCGCAGATGCCGGAATACGCGTCTGCCGACGGCAAGGGCACGAACGACGCGAGCAAGGCCACCAAGAACGCGAACGGACAGCCGGTCAGCAACTCCGCTCGCGACACCTGGGTGACCGAGACCGCGCTGTCGACCGCGCTCAACGCAAGCTTCCTCGCCGAGAACGTCGCGCTCTTCGGCATCGTCACCGGCGTCGCATTCCTCCTCACCGGCATCGGCTTCGGGATCCTCGTCCTCTTCGGATCACTTCAGGGCCGCCGTGAACCGGGCCTTGAGCTCTTGGGCCAGCGCAAGTCGAAGGCGGCGGGAACGAACGCCGTGCCCGCTGCGTAGGACCTGCGCATCTCTGAAGGCGGGTCGCCTGCAGGCGACCCGCCTTTCTTATTTCCAACGGAAAGGCACCGCATGAACCTCGCAAGCACCTTCCTCGATCCCCCCGTCACCGTCAGCTGATGCTCGGCGTGCGCGATGCGCGGCGCGTGGCGTGGCGGCGGCAGCACGCCCAACGGCACTACGTCGGGTACGTGACCGTCACCGAGGACACCGTTCGGCTCGCGGGGCGCGAACAGGCAACGGGAATCGACGTCGCTCTGTCCATCCCGCACACCGCGATTCGCAAGATTCGCGTGGCGCGGAACGCCCGCGAGGAGGTCGTCGGCGAGCGGTCGGTGGTGCTCGAGCTCTGCGACGACGAGCCGATCTTCGTGCGGCCGCTCGACACCGGATCGCTCGATCTCGACGGCTTCGCCCGAAAGCTTCGCGCGCCGTAACTCGAGAGCGCTAGGCGGTCGGCTCGAGCTGGCCGTGCTCGATCGCGTAGCGAACGAGCTCGGCGCGGGTCGACAACTGAAGCTTGCGCATGATGTGAGCCCGGTGCGTCTCGGCCGTGCGCACCGAGATGAAGAGTTGCTTGGCGATCTCCTGGTTTGTGTGGCCGAGCGCGAGGAGCCGCAGCACTTCGCGCTCACGGTCGGACAGCGGGTCGGAGGCGGCGGCCTCCTGCGCCGCGGCGTCGGCGGCCACCATGCGGGCGCCGAGCGCAGGATGCACGTAGCGGTTCCCGCTGGCCACCTCGCGGATCGCCGCCACCACCTCCGCATCGGCGGCCTCCTTGAGCACATAACCGCTCGCGCCGGCGGCAAACGCCTCACGCACGTAGCTCGGGTCGTCCTGCATCGAGAGCATCAGCACCTTGGCCGTCGGCGCTTCGTGTAAGAGCTTGGGCAGCGCCTCGATGCCGCTCTCGTCCGGCATGACGACGTCGAGCAGGACGACGTCCGGCTTGCTGGCGCGCACCTCGAAGATCGCGTCGCGCGCGTTCCCGGCGTCGCCGACCACCTTCATGTCCTTCTCGGCCTCGAGCAGGAGCCTGAGGCCCGACCGGACGACGGCGTGATCGTCGACCACGACGATCCGGATCATGGGAGCGGCACCTCGGCGACGAGGCTCGTCCCGGCGCCGCGGCGCGACTCGACCGTCAGGCGCCCGTCGAGCAGGGCGAGTCGCTCGCGCATCCCGGCGAGCCCGATCCCGCCGCGCAGCTCGTCCTCGTCGTCGAAGCCGTGACCGTCGTCCTCGACGAGAGCGGTGGCGGCGCCGGCGCGGCGCACGAGCAGCACGCTGACGCGGCGCGCGCCTGCGTGCTTGGCGATGTTCGTCAACGACTCCTGCACGATCCGGTACAGCGTCGTCTCCACCTCGGACGGCAGCCGTTCCTCACCCAGCTGAGACTCGAAATCGACAGCGATTCCCGTCGCCTCGATGAAGGTCTCGACAAGCCGTTCGAGAGCCGCCACGAGCCCGAAGTCGTCGAGCGCCTTCGGCCTCAGCTCGACGGCCAGGCGCCGAACGTCCTGCAACGTCGCCACGACGAGCTCGCGCAGCTGCGCCAGGGCCGCGGGCACGTCCTCGGCGTTCTCGACCGCCTTCAGCCCCAGCAGCACGGAGGTGAGCGCCTGCCCGGTCTCGTCGTGCAGCTCTCGGGCCAACCGGCGCCGCTCGATCTCCTGCCCCTCGATCACGCGCCGGAGCGAGTCGCGCTGGACGCGGCGCGAGAGGTCGACGGCGACAGCGGCGCGCTGGGCGAAGTGCTCGGCCAGCCGCAAGTCGGCGCTCGTGAAGCGCGGGTCGCGGCCGTCCCGGTCGTGCGCGAAGGCGATCCCGATCGCGCCGTCGCGCATCAGCAACGGCACGTAGAGGCCCGTCCGCGCGCCGAAGTGGCGAGCCACCTCCTGCGCGACCTCGGGGTCGTCGAGCACGGAGTCGACGCGCTCGCTCCGGCCGCGCCCCAGCACCGCGCCGGCCTTGGTCGCATACGGGAGCACGTCGTGGAGCAGCTCGCTGGGCTGCTCGGAGGCGATCGCCTCGATCCGCAGGCCGCCGGGCACGGGCAGCGCGATCACGACGACGCGGGCGTGAATCAGCTCTCGCAGCCGCTCGACGACGAGCTGCAGCAGGCGCGGGAGCTCGAGCTCGCCGGCGAGAGCCGCGCTGATCTCCTGCAGCGACTCGAGCTGGAGCGACCACGAGGTCGCGGATTCGTAGAGGCGCGCGTTCTCGATCGCGACGGCCGCCTGGGCCGACAGGAGCGTGACGAGCTCCTCGTCCTCCTCGTCGAAGTCGGCGTCCTGCTCCTTTTCGGTCAGGTAGAGGTTGCCGTAGGCGACGCCGCGCAGGACAATCGACGTGCCGAGGAAGGCCCGCATCGCCGGGTGGCCGGGCGGGAAGCCGACCGAACGGGGATCCTCGGCCAGGTCGTGCAGACGAAGTGTGCGCGCGTCGGCGATCAGCGCGCCGAGGATGCCGCGCCCGCGGGGCAGGTCGCCGATGAGCGCGCGCGTCTCGTCGTCGATGCCGTGCGTGACGAACCGCTCCAGGCTCGTCCCGGTCGGGTCGATGACGCCGAGTGCCGCGTAGCGGGCGCCGGTGACAAGCGCCGCCGCCTCCACGATCCGCTGCAGGACGCCGTCGAGCGAAAGCTCCGAGCTGATCGCCAGCCCGGTCTGCAGCAGGGCGCGCAGGCGGGTCGACTGCTCGGTCTCCACGGCCGCATCGTCGCAGAAGTCACCAGGTCTTCGGTGAAAGCGCCGGGGCCGGCCGGCCGATCCGGACACGCATGTCGACCGCCACGCAACCGTCCGGCCCCGCGAGCACAGGGTTCAGGTCGAGCTCGGTCACCTCGGGAAGGTCGACGGCGAGCCGCGAGAGCCGGTGCAGCAGGTCCTCGAGCGCGCCCCGGTCGGCGGTCGGCGCCCCGCGCCAGCCGTCGACGAGCATTGCCGCCTTGCCGGTGCCAAGCAGCTCCGTCGCATCGACGTCGGTGAGCGGCGCGAGGGCGAAGTTCGCGGAACCGATCAGCTCGGCGAGCACACCGCCCGGCCCGAAGGCGACCAGCGGGCCGAAGACCGGGTCCTGCACGATCCCGGCCAGGAGCTCTGCTCCCTCCGTCAGGAACTGCTGGACGATCACCGGGCCGCCCATGCGGGCGGCTGCCTCGCGCACCTCGCCGACGGTGCGCAGGTCGAGGGCGACGCCCCCGGACTCGGTCTTGTGAGCTCCGGCTGCGGCGGTCTTGACGACGGCGGGCAGCCCGAGCTCCGCGGCGACTGCGGCGGCTTCGTCGGGCGTCTCCGCCCGGCGCTCGCGGACGAGCGGGATCCCGTAGGACGCGAGCAGCGCGTGCGCGTCGCTCGCGTCAAGCCAGCCTTCCTCGGCCGCGTCGACGATCGAACGCGCGCGCGCGTGATCGACTTCGACATCGGGTGTCGTGCCGGCGGGCCGCCGCAGCCAGGCCGCGCGCTGCGCGGCGAGCCCAAGTGCGTGGGCCGCGGACTCCGGATACTCGAAGCCTCCGTGCGCGGAGCCGTCGGCGCTCATCACGACCGAGAGCAGCGGCTTGTCGGATTCCTTCGCGTAGCGGGCGAGCAGATCCTCGACCGCCTGCGGGTCCTCGACGACCGGCGGGACGAAGATCGCGATCACCGAGTCGATGTTCGGGTCGGCGAGGATCGGGCCGATCACGCGCTCGTACGTCGCTGCGTTGGCCGAGCCGAGCATGTCGATCGGGTTCGCGAGGCTCGCCTCGCGCGGCACGCCTTCTGCCAGCACCGCCCGCGTCTCGGGTGTCAGCTCGGGCAGAACGAGGCCGTGCGATTCACACGCGTCGGCGCAAAGGATGCCGAGACCGCCCGCGTTCGTCAGCACCGCGACGCGGTTGCCCGCCGGAGCGGGAAGCGACGTCAGCAGCACCGCGGTGTCGAGCAGAGCCTGCAACGTCGTTGCGCGCAGCACGCCGGCCTCGCGGAAGAGCGCGTCGACGACGACATCCGAGCCGGCGAGTGCGGCGGTGTGCGATGCCGCGGCGCGCGCACCGGCCTTGCTCGTGCCGCTCCGCATCGCCAGGATCGGCTTCGAGCGCGCGACGCGGCCTGCGACACGTGCGAACTTACGCGGGTTGCCGAACGATTCGAGGTAGAGCAGCACGACGTCGGTGTCTGGGTCGTCCTCCCAGTACTCGAGCAGGTCGTTGGAGGAGACGTCGGCCTTGTTGCCGATCGAGACGAACGCCGAGAACCCGAGCCCGCGCGCGGCAGCCTGTTCGAGCAATGCGAGCCCGAGCGCGCCGCTCTGCGACGAGAACGCGGCACGGCCCGCCGGGAAGGCGCTGCGCGCGAAGGTCGCGTTCAGCCGGCACGCAGCCGACGCGACGCCGAGACAGTTCGGCCCGATCAGCCGCGCGCCGTAGCCGCGGACGAGCGCGAGCAGCTGCTCCTGGCGCTGGAGCCCTTCCGAGCCCGTCTCGGCAAAGCCCGCCGAGATGACGCAGAGCGCGCGGACGCCGGCCCGCAGCGCCGACTGGGCCGCGTCGAGCACGTGGCCGCCCGGGACGCAGATGATCGCGAGGTCGACGAGAGCCGGGATGTCCTCGATCGAGCGGTAGCTGGGCACACCGCCGACCGGTTCGCCCTTCTGGTTGACCGGGTACGCCGCGCCGGTGAAATCCGCGGCGATCACGTTGCGGAAGAGCTCTCCGCCGATCGTCGCGCGCCGCGCCGAGGCTCCGATCACGGCCACCGAGCTCGGCTTGAAGAATGAGCCGAGCGAGGCAGCGACCGCCGAGTGGTCGCGCTCCGCGATGCGGTCGAGCACCTCGGCGGAGCTCGTCAGAGCGAACTCCACCTCGACGACGCCGCCCACGGCGCGGCGGCGAACCTCGAAGCCCGTGTCGCCGAAGACGCGCAACATGGCGGCGTTCTCGGGCAGCACCTGTGCGACGAAACGATCGATGCCCGCGGTGCGCGCGTGCACGGCGAGACGCTCGAGCAGGCGGCTTGCGATGCCACGGCGCTGGAACTCGTCGGCGACGACAAAGGCGACCTCGGCGCGGGACGGGTCGCGGAGCCGAACCCAGGTCCCGAGCCCGATCACGCGCACGGCGCCTTCGGCGTCGATCAGCTCGCCGACGAGCGACAGGCTCTCAGCGCCGTCGCTGCGCAGAAACGATGCGATCAGGTGCGCGTCGACGCTGACGGCGCCCTGGAAGCGCAGGTAGCGGCTCTCCGGCGACAGGCGCTCGAAGAAATCGAGCAACGCTCCTTCGTCGGCAGGATTCGTGGGACGCAGGCGCAGCGTCGAGCCGTCCCGCAGGACGACGTCTTCCCGGTCTCCGATGGCGACCACGGCACCACTGTCGCGGAGCGGGGTGCGTCTTCCATCCGCCGACGTCCGTCGCAATGCTGCGGGGAACTACGTATCCCTTTTGCGGCCCGCGCCCCGATTCACCGCCGGCCCGGCGGCGGCACGATCGAGGTGTCGAAGAGAAGGAGGCCAAACGATGAAGTCCATCGTCCTTGCCACCGACGGATCGCCCTCGGCCGCCGAGGCCACGGTGCGCGCCGTCGAGCTCGCACACGCGCTCGATGCGACTCTCGTCGCCGTCGCCGTCGAGCACCTGGCGATTCCCGCATACAGCTACTACGGCTACGCCGACGTCGTCACCGAGCTGACGAAGATGGAGAACGAGCACGTCGACGAGACACTCGCGCGGGCGAAGGCCGCCGCGGACGAGGCAGGCGTCCCCTGCGAGCTCGTCCACGCCACGGGCGCGATCGCCGAGGAGATCTGCGCCACCGCGGCCAAGCACCACGCGGAGTTGATCGTCGTCGGCGCACACGGCTGGGGCCCCGTCCGCCGTCTGTTGCACGGCAGCGTGTCGACCGCGGTCTTGCACGAGGCACTGTGCCCGGTGCTCGTCGTCCGCAGCAGCCAGCCCACCATCGGCCCAGGCGCGGCGGAACGTCTCGAGAAGGCCGTCCTATGACCCGCACCCTCGTCACCTACGCGAGCAAGCGCGGCTCCACGCAGGAGGTCGCCGCCGCCATTGCAGCGAGCCTGCGCGCTGCTGGGCACGACGTCGACCTCCTCTCCGCAGAGGCGGCAGCTGTCGCCGGCCCGGACGGATACGACAGCGTCGTGATCGGCGGCTCGCTCTACGTCGGCCGCTGGCACGCCGACGCCTGCAGATTCGTGCGCCGCCACCNNCGGAAGACGTCGCCGGTTCGCGGAAGCAGCTGGCCGGCGCGCTGAAGCGGCTCGGGATCGCGCCGAGGCTCGTCACCGTCTTCGGCGGGGCCGTCGACCCGGCCAAGCTGCACTTTCCGTTCAACCGCATGCCGGAGAGCGACGTCCGGGACTGGCAGGCGATCGACGCCTGGGCCGCAGAGGTCGGCTCGATGATCTCCGAGGAGGCCGCCGTCCTCGTGCCCTAGGAAGAATTGGCCACGGCGCCGGGCCCGCGACGAGTCGCGAGCACCGAGCCGGCGAGCACGAGCGCAAAGCCGATCACCATGCCGGCGGTGATGTGCTCGCTGAGCACGGCGACCCCGACGACGGCGGCAACCGCCGGATTGACGTAGGTGATCACCGTCGCCCGCACGGGGCCGACCTCCGCGATCAGCGCGAAGAAGAGCAGGAAGGCGAGCGCCGTGCAGACGACTGCGAGGCCGACCACCGACTCGAGCACGTGCGCGGACGGCGTCGACGCCGGCCAGTGCGTCGCGGCGAACGGCGCGTACACGATCGCCGAGATCGCGAGCGAGGCGGCGACGACTCCCAGCGCCGGCAGGTCGCCGAGGCTGCGCGAGAAGATGATCGGGCCGATCGCGTACCCGACGGCGACGAACGCGACCTCGACGAGCGCGAGCGCGTTCACCTGGCCGATGTCGAGGCCGACGATCGCGGCCACGCCGCCGATGCCGATCAGGAGACCGAGCCAGCTGCGGCCGCCGAGACGCTCGCGCTCGCCCGTGAGCGTCACGATGAGCGCGCCGACGAGGGGCACAGCGGCGATCAGGAGACCGGTGAGCGAGCTCGTGAGCTTCGTCTCGGCGCGCGCGAGCAGCACCCAGGGAATCGCAACCTCCACGGCGGTGTAGGCGAGCAGCGGCGCCCAACGGCGCAGCAGCGGGCGCAGCTCCGCGCGATAGGCGGCAACCGGGGTGAGGAGCAGCGCGGCGATCGCCGTACGGCCGAAGACGAGCGTGACGGGCGCGAGCTCGCGCACCGCGACCCGGATCATCAGGTACGGCACGCCCCAGATCACGCACATCGCTGCGAAGAGCAGCGCCCCGCGACGGGTCATTCAGCCGGGGTGGGCTCGGTCAGCATCCGCACAACGCAGAGGATTGCAACGATCGCGATCACGACATCGTTCCCGACGCACCATTGGCAGATCGCCCCGATCGGCCCGAGCTGCGCCCAGAGCAAATAGCCGCTGAACGCGACACCGACGAATGCGATCAGGACGCTTGCGAACACCGGCACGATGCCGCGGATGACAGTGGTCGCGATCAGGGCGACGTAGGCAATCAGACCGAGGAGCGCGACCGGGACGCCGTCGAGCTCCGCGTACTTCGACTTCTGCACCGTCTCGCAGCCGCCGCTCACGCAGATCGGCACCGTGTGCGAGTAGTGCACGTAGGTCAGGTAGGCGGCGATCGCACCACCGATCAAGGCGGCCGCGGCGATCGAGGCGCGCAGCCTCACTGCAGGACGGTGTTGAGCGCCGCCGCGAACGACGCCGGATCGAGCCCAGCGAGTTGCAACTGCGTCGGGAGCGCCGGCGGCCGCTGCACGACGAAGCTCGGCGTGCCACCGATGGCAGCAGCCTTTGCCGCGTCCACGGAGTCCTTCAGCATCGTGTTAACGGCCGCCGAGGAGGTGGCCGACGCGATCTTGGCCGGATCGGCGCCCGCAACGGTCGCCGCGGTCTTGATCAGGTCAGGCGTGATCCAGCCGCTGTTCTCCTCGCCCTGGCGCGCGTAGAGCGCGTCCACCATCTGCCAGAGCTTGTTCTGCTGGGCCGCGGCGTAGATCGCGCGCAGGCCGTCCACCGAGTTCGCGCTGATGATCTCGATCCCGCGGTACTGGAGCTTGATGCGGCCCGTCTTGACGTAGTTCGCGACGACGCTCGACAACGTGTCGACGTTCCACTCGCGGCAGTAGGGACACTGCGGGTCTTCGAAGACCTGCACGGTGACCGGCGCGCTCGGCTTGCCGAGGATGTCGCCATGCTGCGGGATGCCCGCGAGCGACGGGGTCGGCAGGACCAAGGCGCCGTCGTTGGTCGTCGTCCCGGATGAGCCACCGCCGATACCGACGATGATCAGGACGACAGCGACAACCACAGCGCCCAGGCCCGCGGCGGCGAGCAGGTAGATGCGGTTGCGATCCACGAGGACAGCATGCCCGAGACGCCGGCACCGCGGTTCCGTGGAAAGCCACAGAGGGGACGGGCGGTTAGGCTCCCGCCGTGACCCTGCTCTCAAGCCGGCTCGAGCACACGGACGACTTCTCCCGCCGGCAGGCCCGTGTCGAGGCACTCGTCGACGAGTTGCGCGCACGCACCGCGCTCGTCGCGGCCGGAGGCGGCGACCGCGCCGTCGCGCGCCACCGCGAGCGCGGCAAGCTGCTCGCGCGCGAGCGGGTCAACCGGCTCGTCGATCCGGGCACAGCGTTCCTCGAGCTGAACGCGCTCGCCGCCTGGGAGGTCTACGACGGCCAGGCGCCGAGCGCCGGCATCGTCACCGGCATCGGCGTCGTCGAAGGCCGCGAATGCGTGATCGTCGCGAACGACGCGACCGTCAAGGGCGGCTCGTACTTCCCGCTCACCGTGAAGAAGCATCTGCGCGCGCAGGAGATCGCGGAGGAGAACCACCTGCCGTGCCTCTACCTCGTCGACTCGGGCGGCGCGTTCCTGCCTCTGCAGGCCGAGGTCTTCCCCGACCGCGAGCACTTCGGCCGCATCTTCTTCAACCAGGCGCGGATGTCGGCGAAAGGGATCCCGCAGATCGCGGTGGTCATGGGCTCGTGCACCGCCGGCGGCGCGTACGTGCCCGCGATGAGCGACGAGACGGTGATCGTGCGCGGCACCGGCACGATCTTCATCGGCGGTCCGCCGCTCGTGAAGGCGGCGACCGGCCAGGACGTGACGGCCGAGGAGCTCGGCGGCGCCGACGTGCACGCGCGGCAGTCGGGGGTCGCCGACCACTACGCATCCAGCGACGAGCACGCGCTCGCGATCGCGCGGCGGATCGTCGCGAACGCGCACGCGCGCAGGCCGGAGCCGCCGTGGGCGCGCCTGCCGGCAGAGCCGCCGGCGGTCGACCCTGCCGACCTCTACGGCTTGATCCCCGACGACCACCGCACGCAGATGGACGCGCGCGAGGTGATCGCACGCATCGTCGACGGCAGCCGCTTCGACGAGTTCAAGACGCTGTACGGCGAGACACTCGTCTGCGGCTGGGCGCGCATCGAGGGCTATCCCGTCGGGATCCTCGCCTCGAACGGGGTGCTGTTCGCCGAAAGCGCGCAGAAAGGCGCGCACTTCATCGAGCTGGCGTGCAAGCGCCGGGTGCCGCTCGTCTTCCTGCAGAACATCACCGGCTTCATGGTCGGCAAGGAGTACGAGGCCGGCGGCATCGCGCGCGACGGCGCGAAGCTCGTGATGGCCGTCGCCTGCGCCGACGTGCCGAAGTTCACCGTCGTCACCGGCGGCTCGTTCGGCGCCGGCAACTACGGCATGTGCGGGCGCGCCT
>PLDP01000082.1 GCA_003136795.1 Actinomycetota bacterium | reverse complement strand
GTGACGCTCGCGCCGAGCGCCGCCAGGAACTCGTCGGGCGGATCGAGGAAGTTCACGGCCGTCGTCCGGTAGTGCATCGGCACGACGAGCCGCGGCGCGACCGAGCGGACGAGCTCGGCCGCCGGCTCGCCACCGATCGTCGGGCCGCCGCCCACGGGGACGATCAGCACGTCGACCTCGCCGATCGCCTCGCGCTGTTCGGGGCGCAGCGCCGGCTGGCCGAAGTCGCCGAGATGGCAGAACGTGATGCCGTCGAGCGTGAAGCGGAAGATCGTGTTCGGCCCGCGCACGGTTCCCGCCGCGTCGTCGTGCTCCGAGGCGATCGCAACGACCTCGCCGGCCGGCGACTCGAGGCGACCTGCGGTCGCGCGGATCGTCGTCGGCTCGCCGTCGATCACCTCGGCCGCGTTGTGGTCGAAATGCTCATGGGTGATCAGCAGGAGATCGGCGCTGACGTTCTCGATCGGCGCGTAGTTGAACTCGAGCCCACGCGCGGCCATCGCGTCCCCGGGCACGCCGAACGGGTCGATGAAGATCGTCTGCTCGCCCGTGAGCAGGAACGCCGATTGGCCAAACCATTGGATGCGCATCGATACCTCCGTTAGATGATGTCTGTTTCGGCCGCCTCGGCGAGCCCGCGGACGGGAGCGACGACCCGCGCGCCCCGCGACCAGGACATCACCGCGGCGAGCAGGCAGGCGCAGATCGCAAACGCGAACGCCTTGTGGAGCCCGGACTCGAACGGCCCGGCGATCAGGTTCGGGAAGAAGCCGCGGTGCGCGAGCGCTGCAGCGTTCGCGGCCGACAGGTGGCTGAGCACGTGCGGGCCGATCAGCGTCTTCACCGGGTCGTAGCCGAGGAACGCGGCGAACAGCACCGACACCGGCGGCAGGTGCGCGACGTGCGCCGCGGTCGCCGGCGGCACACCGTGCGCCACGAGCCCGGCGGTGAGCGACGACGGCAACGTCGCGGCGAGCCCGACGATCATCAGCGTGAAGAAGATGCCGATCGAGAGCACCTGTGCGGAGTTCTGGAACGTCTGGTTCATCGCCCCGCCCGCGCCGCGGTCGCCCGCGGGCAGGCTGTTCATCACNNGAAGCCGAGCGCGGAGCCGACCATCCCCGTCGTCGCAAACGGCCGCGAGCCGAAGCGGTCCGAGAGGAAGCCCGAGACCGGACCGGCGGCCAGGAAGCCGACGGTCAGCGGCAGCATGTAAATGCCGGCCCAGAGCGGCGTGCGGCTGAAGCTGTAGCCGTGCTCCGGCAGCCAGATCCCCTGTAGCCAGATGATCAGCATGAACATCAGCCCGCCGCGCGCGACCGCCGAGAGGAAGCTCGACAGGACGCCGAAGGTGTAGGCGCGGATGCGGAAGAGCGGCAGCTTGAACATCGGGTACCGCGCGCGCGCCTCGACGACCACGAACACGGCGAGCAGGACGATCCCGGCGGCGATGCAGCCGAGGACGAACGGGCTCGTCCAGCCCATCGGATGCCCGCCGTGCGGGCGGATGCCGTAGGTGATCCCGATCATCACCAGCACGAGGCCGAGCGCGAACGTGAGGTTGCCGACCCAGTCGATCGGTGCCGGCTCGTGCACGCCGATCTCGCGCAGCTTGCGGTGCGACCAGACCGTGCCGAAGAGACCGAACGGCACCGAGACGAGGAAGACGAGTCGCCAGTTGATCGGCGCCAGCACGCCGCCGAGCACGAGGCCGATGAACTGCCCGCTGATGCCGACGACGTTGTTCAGGCCGAGTGCGAGCCCGCGCTGGTTCGCCGGAAACGCATCGGTGAGGATCGCCGCCGAGTTCGCGATCAGGAACGCCGCCCCGACTCCCTGCACGAGGCGAAAGCCGATCAGCCAGTCCGCGCCCGCGCTGCCGTGCATCCAGTCGATCGTCAGCAGCACGGACGCAACGGTGTAGATCGCGAAGCCAAGCGTGTACATGCGCACGCGCCCGAAGAGATCGCCGAGCCGGCCGAGCCCGACGACGAGCACGCTCGTCACGACGAGGTAGCCGAGGATCATCCAGAGGAGGTAGAAGCTGTTGCCCGGCTGCAGCGGGTTCAGATGGACGCCGCGGAAGATGTCGGGCATCGCGATCAGCACGATCGACGCGTCGAGCGTCGCGAGCAGCACNNCGATGCCGACGAACGACGTCGCCAACGATCTGCGCATCGTCCTCGGGCAGCTGGTCCGGCGCCTACGGGCGGACGACGTGCTGTCGACGTCGCATGTCGCGGTCCTGAGCAGCCTCGACCGCCTCGGAGCGCAGACGACGAGCGGCCTCGCAGCCGGTCAGCACATGCGGCCGCAGTCGATGGCTCACACGATTGGCGAGCTCGAGAAGGAGGGCCTCGTCGAGCGCCGGCCCGACTCGGACGACCGTCGGCAGGTCATGGTCGAGCTGACGAAAGGCGGCCGGGAACTGCTCTACGAGACTCGGCGCAGGCGGGAAGACTGGCTCGCGCAGGCGATCGACGGTCTCATGCCCGCCGAGCAGAAGGTGCTCGAGCAGGCGATCGCGTTGCTCGAGCGCCTCGCGGTGCTTTAGGAGGGCTTGGCGGAATGCCGTTCGTTGCAGGGGTGCGATGGTCGTTCCGAGGCAAGGACGCAGGGAGCGTCGATAGCCGTAGCTATCGGCGCGACTGAGGACGCAGCATCGGGACGACCAGCGCGGCCCTGCGACACAACGCTGTGTTCCGCCAAGTCCTCCTAATCGCGTTCGATCTGGCTGCCGCCGACGATCGCGTCGCGGCCGTCCGGGTAGCGCACCCAGGCCTTGTGCGTGCCGTCGTAGTCGGGCCCGAAGAAGATCAGCGTCGCCTCCTCGCCGCGAACACGGCACTGCTCGGTTCCCTCAGGATCGAGCGCGCGCCAGATGCGGATGAACGGGTTGCGTTCCCATTCGAAGCCGATCGTGGAAGGCGCCGTGTGCCCGGGGTGAATGTGCGTCTCGTGCGGCAGGTTCATCAGCGTGTGCATGATCGAGTCGACCTGGTCGGCGTAGCCGGTCGGCCCGCCGCCCATCGTCCCGCCGACCGTCCCCTTGAAGAGGCAGTCGGCGGTGAAGCAGTCGGTGCCGTTCACGAACCAGGCGAGCTGGTCGGGGCAGTGGCCCGGGATCGCGATCGCCTGGATCTCGAGCTCGCCGGAGCGAACGACATCGCCGTCGCCGATCGTCTCGTCGATCGGCACGCCGGCTTCCTTGGTCAGCGCGCTGCCGACAACCGGCACGCCGTATCTCTTTGCCAGCCCGGCAGGGTCGACGACGTGGTCGGCGTGCTGGTGCGTGACGAGAACGTGCGTGATCGTGATGCCGAGCGCCTCGATGTGTGCGAGCAATTGCGCCTCGACGCCGTTCGAGTCGATCAGCACTCCGTGCCCGCCGTTTCCCTCTGCAACGACGTACGCGTTCGCGGTCCAGGTCGGGTGCATTGCGCGCTCGATCAGCATGAGAAACCGATCACGCTCCGGATGCCGTCCTGCGCCTCCATCAGCTCAAAACCACGGTTCACCTCGTTCAGTCTAATCCGGTGTGAGATGAACGACTCGGCGTCGATCTCGCCGGCGAGCCAGCGCTCGACGAGGGCCGGCACGCCGTCCCGGCCTTTCACGCCGCCGAACGACGAGCCGGCGACGCGGCGGCCGGTGATCAGGTAGCGCGGGACGATGTCGAGCGTCTCGCCCTTGCCGGCGACGCCCGCGANNTCGACGCAGACAATGCGTTCCGCGCCCTGCAGCCGGCAACCGATCACGGCGCCGAGCCCGACCATGCCGGCGCCGAAGACGACGCACGTCGATCCCGGCTCCACCTTCGCGGTGTTGATCGCCGCGCCGATCCCGGTCGAGAGCCCGCAGGCAAACAGGGCCGCACCCTCAAGTGGCGCTTCAGGGTTGATCTTCGCGAGCGCGATCTCGGGCATGACGGTGTACTCGGCGAAGGTCGAGGTGCCCATGAAGTGGCGCACCGGCTCACCGTCGATCGAAAGCCGCGTCGTGCCGTCCGGCAAGTAACCCTTGTTCTGCTGCTCGCGAATCGCGAGGCAGAGGTTCGTGCGGTCACTCAAGCAATGCACGCACTCGCGGCACTGCGGCGAGAAGAGCGTGACGACGTGGTCGCCAACCGCGAGCGAGGTGACACCGTCGCCGATCTTCTCGACGACACCGGCGCCTTCGTGACCAAGCACGGTGGGCGCGTAGCCGGATGGATCCGCGCCCGAGGCGGTGTACAGGTCGGTGTGGCAGACGCCGCAGGCGACGAGGCGGACGAGCACTTCGCCGGCGCGCGGTTCGGCAAGATCGACCTCTCGCACCACGAGGGGTGCACCGAAGTTCTCCAGGACGGCGGCCCTGATCTCCATCTGACCGCGATCCTAGAGACGGCGGAAGCGCAGCGACTCCGGGTACGGGAAGAAGTCCATCACCTCGCCGCTCTCGATCCGGCGCTGGGCGGCTTGCCAGAACTCCGGCTCGAGCAGGTCGGCATGGTGGCGCATGAAGAGCTCACGCCGGTGCGGGTCGCCGAGCAGGAAGGTCGCGAACTCCTCGGGGAAAACGTCGTGGGGCAGGACGCCGTACCAGGGCTCGGCCGCCAGTTCCGACTCGTCGTCTGGGGGCGTTGGGATGCGGCGGAAGTTGACGTCGCACAGGTACTCGATCTCGTCGTAGTCGTAGAAGACGACCCTGCCGTAGCTCGTGACGCCGAAGTTCCGCCAGAGCATGTCGCCCGGAAAGATGTTCGCCGCGACGAGGTCGCGGATCGCGTTGCCGTAGTCGTCGACCGCTGCCTCGAGCTCCTCGGGCGAGGCGCGGTCGAGGTAGAGGTTGAGCGGCACCATCCGCCGCTCGACGTAGCAGTGGCGAATCACGAGTTGCTCGCCCTCGGAGATCATCGACGGCGCCAACTCGTGCAACTGCCCGAGCAGCTCGGTCGAGAAGCGCTCGCGCGGTAGCGCCAGGTCGACGAACTCGAGCGTGTCCGCGAGGCGCCCGACGCGGTCGACGTGCTTCACCATCGTGAACTTCGAGCGGACGGTCGCCCGGTCGGTGTCCTTGCCGTATCCGAACGTGTCGCGGATCAGCTTGAAGACGTATGGATACGACGGCAGCGTGAAGACGAGCATCACCTGGCCGCGGATTCCCGGCGCCTCGACGAATTGGTCGCGCGAATGGTGCAGGTGCTGCAGCAGCTCGCGGAAGAAGAGCGTCTTTCCCTGCTTGCCGAGCCCGACCATCGTGTAGAGCTCGGAGCCGGCGCGGACCGGCGTCAGCGAGCGCAGGAACTCGACGTAGCCGGACGGCACCTTCATGTCGACCATGAAGTAGGCACGCGAGAGCGAGAAGAGGACGTTGATCTGCTGCGGGTCGAGCAGGATCGTGTCGAGCGCGAGCCGGCCGTCGGGCCCGTGCAGGACGGGGATGACGAAGGGCAGCTCGTCGTGGCCGTTCACGAGCTTGCCGAACACGTAGGCCGCCTTATTGCGGTAGAAGGCCGAGTTCAGCACCTGGATCTGGTAGTTCGGCTCGAAGTACGTCCACGGCCCGCCCGGCCGCTCGTCGATGGCGCGCAGCACCTGGTCGACGTCGCGGTCGAGGTCGGCGAAGGGTTGGCTCCAGCCGAAGTCGCGGCAGAGCTGCGCGAAGCATTCCCGCTCCCCGTCGACGTTCGGGTAGTAGCTGCTGTAGATCGGCGGGTCGGACTCGATGTACTCGGTCGAGATCGCCGCGCGGACGAAGATCAGGTCGTTGTCGTAGTAGGTCTTCCGCAGGATCCGCTTGATCACCGAGTTGAAGAACGTCTCGGCGAGCTCCGGCTGGCTGTGCTCGACGAGCAGGCCGATGTAGTAGAGCTTCGCGTCGCGCCAGGTCTCGTCGCTGAGCGCCTCGACGTCGAACTCGCCGCGCAGACGATCGACGCACTCGCGGACGCGCTCGTCGTAGAAGCGGACCCGCTCTTGCACCGCGTGCTGCTGCTCCAGCCAGGCGCCCTGCTCAAACAGCTCCTTGGCCCGGGTGCTCGTCGCGCGGAAGAGCCGGTAGTGCTTGTCGAAGCCCTCGATGAGGACGGTCGCGATCTGCCGCGCCGCGTCCTCGGAAGCGGCTGCGCTAGCCTGGGCCTTCCTTGTCCCCACGAGCACAAAGTAGGCGAATGAGCGCGACGACGCACTTGGAGGTTCCGGCCGGCGGGGCCAAGATCGTTCCCGGCGAACCGACTCCCGACAACCCGATCATCCTGTTCATCGAGGGCGACGGGATCGGCGTCGACATCACCCCGGTGATGCGGAGGGTCGTCGACGCCGCCGTCGCGCAGGCCTACGGCGGCGCCCGGCAGATCCACTGGCTGGAGATGTACGCGGGCGAGAAGGCGACGCGCATCTACGGCAGCGACGTCTGGCTGCCCGACGAGACGCTGGAGGCTGCGCGCGAGTACTCGGTCTCGATCAAGGGGCCGCTGACNNACGCCGATCGGGGGCGGCATCCGCTCGCTCAACGTCGCGCTGCGCCAGCAGCTCGACCTCTTCGTCTGCCTGCGGCCCGTGCGGCACTTCCCCGGCGTGCCGAGCCCACTCAAGGACCCGTCCCAGACGGACATGGTGATCTTCCGCGAGAACACCGAGGACATCTACGCGGGGATCGAGTGGGAGGCCGAGTCGGAAGGCGCCCGCAAGGTGATCGACTTCCTGATCGGCGAGATGGGCGTGCAGAAGATCCGCTTCCCGGAGACCTCGAGCATCGGGATCAAGCCGGTCTCGCGCGAGGGCACCGAGCGGCTCGTCCGAAAAGCGATCGAGTACGCGATCGCGAACGCGCGCGCATCGGTCACGCTCGTCCACAAGGGCAACATCATGAAGTTCACCGAGGGCGGCTTCCGCGACTGGGGCTACGCGCTCGCCGCGCGCGAGTTCGGCGCGACGCCGATCGACGGCGGCCCCTGGCTCGCGCTCGAGCACGAGGGTGGCACGATCACGATCAAGGACGTGATCGCCGACGCCTTCCTGCAACAGATCCTGACGCGGCCTGCCGACTACGACGTGATCGCGACGCTGAACCTGAACGGCGACTACATCTCCGACGCGCTGGCCGCCCAGGTCGGCGGGATCGGGATCGCGCCGGGCGGCAACCTCTCCGACGACGTGGCGATGTTCGAAGCGACCCATGGCACCGCGCCGAAGTACGCGGGCCAGAACAAGGTCAACCCCGGCTCGCTGATCCTCTCGGCCGAGATGATGCTGCGACACCTCGGCTGGGTCGAGGCCGCCGACCTGATCATCAGCTCGCTCGGCGCCGCGATCTCCGACAAGCAGGTCACCTACGACCTCGCCCGGCTGATGGAAGGCGCGCACGAGATCTCGACCTCGGCGTTCGGCGAGGCGATGATCGAGCGCATGTAGCGCGCCGGGGAATGGACCCACTCGAACAGCACCTGCTCGAGGTGATCAGGTAGGGCGGCACGATGTCGAGCGTCTCGCCCGTGCTGGTTTGCTCAGCGCCTGGCGACGACCTCGAGGGTTCGCGGCTCGAAGCTCTCGACGACCTCGCTCAGGCGGGCCACCCGCTCCTGATACCCGGCGAGGGTGCGCCAGTTCCGGACTGCGGACAGGTTCTCCCAGCGGCCGAAGCTGACGAACGTGCGCGGTTCGTCGAGGTCTCGCAGCAGCAGCGCCTGAGCGGCGAGCCCTTGACGGTGGCTCCACTCGACCCACTCGTTCCAACGCGCCGCGAACTCGTCCTCGTTCCCCGCCGTCACCCGCCAGCTCGTATGTGTGTACAGCTCTTCCATTGCTCTCCTAGCCTGGACCCGCGAAGTCGCGGAGTGCCTCCTTGCCGGACGCGATCACGGGGTCGCCGTGGGCCAGCAAGAGATGGTCGAAGTCGAGGCCGAGCAGGCGCCGGTAGGCGTCGCGCAGGCCCGCCTTCGTCTCTTCGGGGTTGTCGATGTACTCGTCGGGAACGAACCCGAGCTCGTCGCGGCCGGGCCCGCGAACGACACCGTCCGCGCAGGCGAGCGCACGGTGCGCCGGAATGAAGAGCGCAGTCTCGTCAGGACAGATCACGCCGACTTCGTACGCGATCACGCCGCCGGGCAGCTCGTCGCCGAAGTCGAATGCCTCGACCGGACCGCGTCCGTCGAGCTCGTGCAGCCCGCTGCGAACGCAGTGCACCGTGCAGCCGAAAGCGTCGCGCAGCTGCCACGCGCCGCGATCGTGGTGCCGGTTGGTGAGCAGCACGTGCTCCGGCACGCCGTGCTCGTCGAACCACGAGAGACCTTCCGCCGGAACCATCGGGTCGATCAGCACACGTTCGGCGAGGAGGTAGTACGAGCTGACATCCGAGTGGATGTGCTCGTGGCGTGCCGTCCAATGCCACACGCCGGGCGTGACCTCCTGCATGGTGCAATCCTAAGGCCTAGGGAGATGGTCGATTCTGACAACGGCAACTGAGCTCGACCCACTCGAACAGCACCTGCTCGAGCAGCTCGGGTCGCTCGAGGCAAACGTGGACCGCCCCGAGCTCGAGGCGGTCTGGCGCGCGCAGGTCGAGAGCCGCCAGTGCGACTTCGCCGCCCGCTACCTCCAGGCGTCGGGTCGCAGCTTCTACACGATCGGATCGGCAGGGCACGAGAGCAACGCCTGCGTCGCGCTCGCGCTCCGCCCGACCGACCCGGCGCTCCTCCACTACCGCTCCGGCGCGTTCTACCTCGCGCGCGCGGCGCAGGCCGGACGGGACGGCGTGCCCGACATCCTCCGCGGCGTCACCGCGGCCCGCGACGAGCCGATCGCGGGCGGCCGGCACAAGGTCTTCGGCCACCACGAGCTCGCGGTCATCCCGCAGACCTCGACGATCGCGTCGCACCTGCCGCGCGCGGTCGGGATCGCGTTCGCGATCGAGCGGGCGAAGAAGCTCGGCGTCGAGTGTCCCTGGCCGGCGGACGCCGTCGTCGTCTGCAGCTTCGGTGACGCGTCGCTCAATCACGCGACGGCGCAGGCGGGGTTGAACAGCGCGGCGCACGCCGTGTACCAGGGCCTGCCGCTGCCGCTGCTCTTTCTCTGCGAGGACAACGGCCTCGGCATCAGCGTCCCGTCGCCGAAGGGCTGGGTCGAGCTGGCGCTGCGCTCGCGGACGCAGCTGCGCTACGAGTCGGCCGACGGCACCAACCCGGAGGGTGTGCTCGAGACGGCGCGAAAGCTCGTCGACTGGATCCGCTCTCATCGCCGCCCGGCCGTCCTCCATCTCCACACGGTTCGCTTCTTGAGCCATGCGGGAGCCGACGTCGAATCCGCCTACCGTTCGCCGCAGGAGATCCGCGCTGACTGGGATCGCGATCCGCTGCTTGCCACCGGGCGCAGCCTCGGTTGGAGCGGCGAGCGGCTCGTCCGCGACTACACCGACACCGGCAGCCGGATCCGCGTGGCGGCCGACGAGGCCGCGCGCGTGCCCCACCGTGCTCGTCTTCGGCGAGGACGTCGCGATCAAGGGCGGCGTCTACGGCGTCACGCGCGGCCTGCAGAAGCGCTTCGGCGCGGGGCGGGTCTTCGACACGCTGCTCGACGAGACGTCGATCCTCGGCCTCGCGCTCGGCGCGGCGCTGAGCGGCTTCGTGCCCGTGCCCGAGATCCAGTACCTCGCCTATCTGCACAACGCGGAGGATCAGTTGCGCGGGGAGGCGGCGACGCTGCAGTTCTTTTCGCAGGGCCAGTACCGAAACGGGATGGTTGTGCGGGTTGCCGGTTACGCCTACCAGAAGGGCTTCGGTGGGCACTTCCACAACGACAACGCGGTCGGCGTGCTGCGTGACATTCCGGGGCTCGTGATCGCCTCGCCGGCGCGGCCCGACGACGCGAGCGCGATGCTCGCGACGTGCCTTGCGACGGCGCGCGAGGACGGCAGCGTGTGCGTCTATCTCGAGCCGATCGCGCTCTACCACACGCGCGATCTCTACGACGAGGGCGACGAGCTGTGGCTCGCGGCACCGGCGGGCGACGTCCCGCTCGGCTCGGCGCGCACCTACGGCGACGGCGGCGACCTGACGATCGTCACGTGGGCAAACGGCCTGCGCATGTCGTTGCGGGCAACCCGCGCGCTCGAGCAGCACGGTGTCGGTACGCGCGTCGTCGATCTGCGCTGGCTGGCACCGCTGCCGGTCGAGGACATCCTGCGCGAGGCGAACGCCACGGGCCGCGTGCTCGTCGTCGACGAGACACGCCGCACGGGCGGCGTCTCGGAGGGAATCGTGGCGGCGTTCGTCGACGCATCCTTCGACGGGCAGCTCGCGCGCGTTGCGAGCGCGGATTCGTTCATCCCGCTCGGCGATGCGGCGAACCTCGTTCTCGTCTCCGAGGCCGATGTGGAACGGGCCGCGTTGGAGCTCGTCGGGTGACGGTCACGCTGACCGTGAACGGCGTTGCGCGCGAGATCGCTTCGGAGCCGGAGCGGAGCCTGCTCGCGGTGCTGCGTGAGGAGTTCGACCTGACCGGCGCGAAGTACGGGTGCGGCGAGGGCGCGTGTGGTGCGTGCACGGTGCTGGTCGAGGGCGAGCCCGTGCGCGCGTGCGTGCTGCCGATCGGCGAGGCGGACGGCCGCTCGGTGACGACGGTCGAGGGGCTGGCGGCAGACGGGCTGCTGCAGCAGGCGTTCGTGGACGAGGCGGCGCTGCAGTGTGGCTACTGCACGCCCGGGATGATCATGGCCGCAACGGCGCTCCTCGCGGCGAACCCCGATCCCGACGACGCGCAGATCGCCAAGGCGTTGAGCGGCAACGTCTGCCGCTGCTGCGCCTACCCGCGCATCGTCCGCGCCGTCCGCCGCGCAGCGTCCGGGGTTCCGAGCGACCGGTCAGCCGCGCAGCCGGACGAGCCGGAGTTCCCGCGGCCGGCCGTCCCCTGGAACCTCGTCTCCTCGAGCGAGCGCGATTGGTTCGCCGTCCTCCCGGACGGCCTGGTCGTCGTCGTCGAAGCGCCGCCGNNGAGTCGGTGCGCCTGGTGATGGGCGACACCGATCTCTGCCCGTACGACATGGGCACGTTCGGCAGCCGCTCGATCGTGGACGTCGGGCCGCTGCTGCGCGCGGCGGCCGCGGCTGCGGCGACGCACCAGGTCGTACCAGGGGAACGGCGCGTTGAGATCGCCTCGGCCGACACGCCGCTCGCGCCGCCAAGCTCGTGGCGCGTCGCCGGCCAGCGGGCGCCGAGACGGTCGGCGCTCGGGCTCGTCACGGGGGCGGCGCGCTTCCCCACCGACCTGACGAGGCCGGGCCTGCTGCAGGGCAAGATCCTCCGGCCGCCCGCCTACGGCGCCAGGCTGCTCTCGCTCGACCTCTCCGGCGCGCGGGAGCTCGCAGAGGTGACGGTCGTTGAGGAAGGGTCGTTCGTCGGCGTCGCCGCCCCCGGTCCGGGCGCAGCAGAGCGGGCGCTGCAGGCGATCAAGGCCGAGTGGGAGCTCGAACCGCAGCCGGGCGAGCCTGAGCTCGTCGAGCATCTCCGCTCGCATCCGATCGAGGGCGAAGGGTGGGACGGCCCCTTCCACGAGGAAGCCGGCGACGTCGAAGCGGCGCTCGCGGAAGCCTCCGTCCGGCTCGAGCGGACGTACACGACCGCCTACATCGCCCACATGCCGCTCGAGACGCGGGCTGCGCTCGCCGAGTGGGACGGCGACCGCCTGACCGTCTGGACGGGAACGCAGCGGCCGTTCGGCGTGCGCGAGCAGCTCGCGCTGGAGCTCGGGATCGACGAGGAGCAGGTGCGCGTGATCGCGCCGACCGCAGGCGGCGGCTTCGGCGGCAAGCACAGCGGCGAGGTGGCCGTCGAGGCGGCGCGGCTCGCGCGTGCGAGCGGACGGCCGGTCAAGATGCGCTGGAGTCGTGAGGAGGAGCTCTCGTGGGGCTACGTCCGGCCCGCCGCGGTGATCGACGTGCGCAGCGGCGCCGGCTCCGACGGGACGATCACCGCCTGGGCGTTTCGCAACGTCAACGCCGGAACGGCCGGCATCCTCTCCCCCTACGCGATCCCGAACCGGCGGNNCCGCGAACCACTTCGCGCGCGAATCGCATGTGGACGAGCTCGCCGCGGCCGTCGGCGCCGACCCGCTCGAGTTCCGTCTGCGCCATCTCCAGGACGAGCGGCTCGCCGATGTCTTTCGCGCCGCCGCCGAGCGGGCGGGCTGGGAGGCTCGGTCGCGCGGCGAGGGTGTGGGCCTCGGCATCGCCGGCGGCGTCGAGAAGGACAGCCGTGTTGCAACGTGCGCCGAGGTTCACG
>PLDP01000162.1 GCA_003136795.1 Actinomycetota bacterium | reverse complement strand
GACCAGTACAAGCCCGGCTACGGCTTCGGCGACCCGAACCACAACCACTCCGGCCCGCCCGGGCTCGACAACGGCAAGAGCGGCCAGAAGGCGCCGCCGACCCAGACGGCGTCCACCTCGGACGGGAAGGCGAAGATCACGACCGCGGAGATCTCCTCGGACGAGCAGGCCGCGATCTACATCAGCGTGCTCGACTCCAACGGCGTCCAGCTGCTGCTGACCCAGAAGGGCACGAAGATCGGCGGTGGCAACGTCACCGGCCCGCAGGTCAAGACGATCCACTACGTGATGCTCGTGCCGCGCACGATCCCGCTCAAGCTGCGGATCCCGGCGAACCTGCTCATCCCGGGGCATCGCTACACGATCCGCGTGATCGCCGTCGATCCGCAGGGCAACAAGTCCCGCGTCGACATTCCCTTCACCGCGTAAGGAAACGCCGCCCGGCGCGGTACTCCGGGTACAAGCACTCGGTCCTGGGGAGGAATTCAATGCGGCATCTGGAGAGAAACAACGGTTTGCGTGCGCTCGAACGGGCGCTGCGCCGCGAACGGCCACGGCCCACGGCGAACCTGATGAGCTCGCTTGCGCCGGCGCGGTCGCGCCGCGCGCAGCTGGTGGTTGCGGTCGCCTTGAGCGCGACGATCGCGATCGCGCTCGCGTCGGTCGGCGGCGTCTCGTACGCCGCGAACGCCGTCGTGCACGTCGCGGTCGCGGCGAAGAAGATCGTCGTGCCGGCCTCGACCAAGGGCGCAGTCGTCGTCAAGGGCCTCTCGTCCGGCGGCGACCAGTACAAGCCCGGCTACGGCTTCGGCGACCCGAACCACAACCACGCAGGGCCGCCCGGGCTGACCAAGGGCAAGCCGGGTGAGAAGACCCCGCCGGCGCAGATCAAGCGGAGCGCCGACGGCAAGGCGATCATCGTCACGACGTCGATCACCTCCGACGAGCAGGCCGCGCTCTACTTCAGCGTGCTCGACCCGAACGGCAACCGGCTCCTGCTGACGCAGCAGGGCACCACGCTCGGCAGCAAGGTCACCGGCCCGCAGACGAAGTCGATCCACTACGTGATGCTCGTGCCGCGGACGATCCCGATCGAGCTCCGCATCCCGGCGAACCTGCTCGTGCCGGGCGAGACCTACAGGCTGCGCGTGATCGCGGTCGACGCGCAGGGCAACAAGTCGAGCACGACAATCCAGTTCACGGCATAACACCATCCGGGGAGGGCAAGTAGGAGTGAAGGGGCTAACCAAGCACCGGGCGTTCGCAGGTGCGCTAACCGCCACGCTCGTCGTGGCGCTCACCGCCGTTGGCGGCGTCTCGTACGCCGCGAATGCGGTCACGCACGTCGCGCACGTCGCGAAGAAGATCGTCGCTCCAGCCTCGACCCAGGGCGTCGTCGTCGTCAAGGGCCTCTCGTCCGGCGGCGACCAGTACAAGCCCGGCTACGGCTTCGGCGACCCGAACCACAACCACGCCGGGCCCCCCGGGCTCAGCGGCAAGAACGGCGAGAAGACGCCGCCGGCGCAGGAGCGCAGCGAGGGAACGAAGAAGCTCGTCGTCACGCGCATTCGCGTCGACGAGCAGGCCGCCCTCTACATCAGCGTCCTCGACGCGAACGGCAACCGGCTGGTCTTGAACCAGCAGGGCTCGAAGGTCGGCGGCGCCGTCAGCGGCAAGCAGGTGAAGACGATCCACTACGTGGTGCTCGTCCCGCGCTCGATCCCGATCCAGCTGCTCGTGCCGGGGAACCTGCTCGTGAAGGGGCAGACCTACCGCATCCATGTGATCGCGGTCGACGCCCAGGGCAACAAGTCGACGACCGACATTCCGTTCGTCGCCTAAGGCTGAAGACTCGAACCTGGTTCCCTTCGGGGAACCAGGTTCGTGAACGCTAAAGGCTGAAGACTCGAACCTGGTTCCCTTCGGGGAACCAGGTTCGTTATGCCACAACTAGACAGAGGTGGCATGCCCTACCCTCTTGTGGCACACTAGAGCGGTAATGGCAGATCCCCAGTCGATCGAGGTCACCGTTGGGCCGCAGGGAAGGCTCGTCGTCCCCGCGACGCTGAGACGGCGACTTGGCATCGAATCGGGCGATGTCCTGATCGCCAGCGCCCAGCAGAATCGACTCGTGCTCGAACGGCGAGACGCGATTCTCTCGCGAGTCCGTCAGCGCCTAGCCGTGGTACCTGCCGACGTGAACATGGTCGACGAGCTCATCGCTGAGCGTCGCGAGGAAGCGAAGCGCGAGCACCCAAGGTGACGGACGACAACTTCGCCTGTGTGCTTGACGCTTCTGCGCTGCTTGCGTTGCTGCACTCCGAGCCCGGCGCAGAGATCGTCGAGGAGGCCGTCGAGGGAGCCGCGATCTCGACAGTGAACTGGGCCGAGGTCTATCAGCGTTGGCTCGCACGCGGAGTTGACGTCACCGACCTACGCGCGGACCTGGAAGCACTCGGGATACAGATCGTCCCGTTCATCGTCGAAGACGCCGAGCAGGCCGCCGAACTTTGGAGCCTGACACGCCAACATGGCTTGTCGCTCGGAGACCGCGCGTGCCTGGGCCTCGCCCGGCGCCTCGGCTTGCCGGCGCTCACGGCTGATCGAGCATGGCTCGACGTCAATTCAGGCGTCGAGGTCCACGCGATCCGCTGAACGCTTAAAGGCTGAAGACTCGAACCTGGTTCCCTTCGGGGAACCAGGTTCGTTAGGCCTGGCGCGAGGAGGCGGTGAAGCCGCTGGCGCGCATCGTGATCAGGTAGGCCGGGTCGCGGAGGACGCGCGAGAGGTTGAAGGCCTGCCACGCGCCGGCCCACTGCGTGCGCACGGCGAGGTTCGAGAAGTTGAAGTCGTAGCTGTTGCACGTGCCCGCGACGCCGCCGTCCCAGTTCTCCGCGGTCGCGACCGGCTGGAACCGGCCGTGGCTTGCCGGCAGGCCGACCGGCGGGCTCGCCGTCTTGCCGTCGATCAGCACGGCCCACGAATTACGGTGGCCGGCGCGCTCGTAGACGACGAAGGTGTGTGTTTTGCCCGGAGCGACCGAGCCCAGCGTCACGTACGTCGCGCTTGCGTCGCCGGGCCGCTTGAACTCGTAGTAGAGGACGTCGAAGCCGCCCGCGTCGTGGGCGATCCCGGCCTGCAGCCACTCGTCGCTGCCGCCCGGCCCGAGCCCCGCGCCGCCGACGCCGACCCAGGCAGCGACATGGCCGAGGCCGACCACGGTCGGCCTGGCGAGCGTCAGGCTGGCCGAGACGCCGTAGGCGGCGGTCGTGCTCTGGACGCCGTCGTAGGAGTAGCCCGCCCAGCACGACTTCGCCAGGTGCTGCGAGTGCGGCGCGGCAGCGCTCCCCATGACGGGAAGCACGGCGGCGCACAAGGCAGCGAGCCCGGCGAGTGAGAAGAGGCGAGAAAGCGATGTCACCGATCGAGTCATCGACCGGGACGAAGGCAACAGTTCCCTCGGATGAGGGATGGATCGGCTTTGGTACTTCTTTCCTACCTAATCGCTGGATCTTGTCCACGAAAAGAGGTGAGGCGAACCCACGTAGAATCGTGGGCGAGTGGCCCGGGTCCTGTCGACGGCGATCGTCCTTGCCCTGCTCGCGGCGACCGCTGCGGCCTTCGCGCTGACCGAGCGGGCGAAGCTCGAGCGCTCCCCGATCTACGGAACACGGGTCGATGGCGTCTTTTCGCCCGCCGGCAAGGTGAAGCCGGTCGCACACATCGTCTTCCGGGTCCGCTCGCACGAGCGGGTCGACGTGTGGATCGTGGACAGCCACGGCGCAAACGTCGACACGCTCCTCTCCAACCGCACGGTCAAGCCCGGCACCAAGCTCGACCTGGTGTGGAACGGACTCACGGAGTCCGGGCTGCTCGTGCCCGACGGCGTCTACATGCCGGTCGTGAAGCTCCTGCGCTCGCATCGCACGATCACGCTCCCGAGCGAGATCCGTCTCGACACGGCGGCGCCGAAGATCACGGTCAAGCACCCGCAGTACCCGATCATCTCGCCGGACGGCGACGGTCATCACGACGCGTTCACGTTCCACTACACGATCAACGAGCCCGCGCAGGCGATCCTGCTCGTGCGCGGCGACCAGGTGCTGTTGACGCACACGAGCAAGCCCAGCGGCGAGCTGACGTGGAACGGCCGGCTGAAGGGCGGCGTGCGCGCCCCCGCGGGCCACTACGTGCTCTCGATCTCCGCGCGGGACACCGCGGGAAACGTGGCCAAGGGCTACCCGTTTGCGATCGCGCAGGTGCGCTTCATCACGCTCGCCCGGACGCGCGTCGTCGTGCCGCCCGGCGGGAAGTTCGCGCTCCGCGTCTCAACCGACGCGCCGACCGTGCGCTGGCAGCTGAACGGCCGCCACGGCGTGCTGCCGCGCGGGACGCTGCACCTGCGCGCGCCGAAGTCGAGCGGCGTCTTCAACCTCTACGTCTTCGCCGGCACGCACGTCGCGCGGTGCGCCGTGGTGGTGGCATGAGCACCGGCGTCGCGCAGGCCGCCGGTGCGTTCGGTGCGCTCGGGCTTGCGCTCCTCGTCGTCGCGACGCGGCGCGACCTTCGCGTCGCCGGCCTCGCCGCCTGGGCGCTCGGCTGCGCCGGGCTCACCGTCTACCTCGCCCCGCACGGGCACCACCGCCTGCTCGCCGCGGCCGCCGTCCTCGGCGCGATCGCGGCCGCCGCCGGCACGTGGGGCGTGCTGCGCGCGCCGTGGCTCCTTGCGCTCGCGACGCTCGCGTGCGTTCCCGCGCGCATCCCGGTGCACGTCGGCTCGACGCAGGCCAACCTGCTGCTGCCGCTTTACGCCGTCGTCGCGGTTGCCGCGCTCGCGCTCGCGTGGGAGCTCTACGGCGACGACTCGAACCGGGTGCGCGAGCTCGGCCCGCTCGCCTGGCCGGTCGCCGCCTTTGTCGCGTGGGACGGCGTGTCGCTGCTCTGGTCGAAGGACCCCCGCCAGGGCGCGATCGAGCTGCTCTTCTTCGTGCTGCCGTTCGGCCTGCTGGCGGTCGCGCTCGCACGGCTCGTCTGGTCGCGGGCCTGGGTGCTGACGCTGTACGTCCAGCTCGCCGTGATGGCGCTCGTCTTCGCGGTGATCGGGATCGTCCAGTACGAGACGCGCAACATCTTCTGGAACCCGAAGGTGCGGGTCGACAACGCCTACGCGCCGAGCGGCTGGTTCTACCGCGTCAACTCCGTGTTCTTCGATCCGTCGATCTACGGGCGCTTCCTCGCGATCGGGATCCTCGCGAGCCTCGTCGTCGTGCTCTTCCGCCGCGGCGACCCGCTGTGGCAGATCGCCGCCGGGCTGACGATCGTGATCACCTGGGCCGGGTTGCTGCCGTCGTTCTCGCAGTCGAGCTTCCTCGCCCTGATGGTCGGCGTCGCGGTTGCTGCGGTGATCGCCTGGGGCCGGCGCAGCCTCTGGCTCGTCGGCGCCGGCGTCGTCGTGCTCGTCGTGATGCTCGCCGCGTCGCCGACGATTCGCCACAAGGCGTCGCTTTCGCACGTGACGAGCGGCCGCTCGACGCTCATCTCCACGGGGATCAAGGTCTCGCTCCACCATCCGGTGCTGGGCGTCGGAGTCGGCGGCTTCAAGCGCGCCTATGCCGACCTCGCGCACCTGAAAGGCAAGGAGCCCAAGGCAGCCGCCTCCCATACGACGCCGATCACCGTCGCGGCCGAGACCGGCTTCCCCGGCCTCGTGCTCTTCCTGTGGCTCGTCGGGACGGCGGTCGCGCTCGCGTTCCGCCGCCTCGGCCGCGACTTCGACGGCGCGGCCCGGCTCGCGTTCGGACTAGCCTTGGTCGCGATCCTCGTGCACTGCATCTTCTACAACGCGCTCTTCGAAGACCCCACCTTCTGGGGCCTGCTCGCGCTGATCGCGGTGGGCGCACGGACCTGGAGCCCTGCGAGTGATTGACGGCGTCAAGCGTGCGCTGGTGCTCGCGCCGCACACCGACGACGGCGAGTTCGGCTGCGGCGGGACGATGGCGCGGCTCGTCGAGGCCGGCGCCGAGGTGCGCTACGTCGCGTTCTCGATCGCGACGCGCTCCCTGCCCGCGGGCTTCGCGCCCGACACGCTCGCCCGCGAGGTGCGCGAGGCGACGACCGAGATCGGCATTCCCGCCGGGAACCTCACCGTGCACGACTTCGACGTGCGCACGTTCCCCGACCACCGCCAGGAGATCCTCGAGCTGCTGATCGAGATCTGGACCGACTGGCAGCCCGACTGCGTGTTCATGCCGTCGGTGCACGACGTGCACCAGGACCACCAGACGGTCGCCAACGAAGGCCTGCGTGCGTTCAAGCGCACGACGATCCTCGGCTACGAGATCCCGTGGAACAACTTCGACTTCAGCTACCAGGCCTACTTCGCGCTCGAGCAGCGGCACATCGAGCGCAAGGTCGCGGCGCTGGAGAAGTACGCGTCGCAGCAGCACCGCCGGTATGCGAACTCCGAGTACGTCTGGAACGTCGCCCGCACCCACGGCACCAACGTGAACCGCGAGTACGCCGAGGTCTTCCAGGTGTACCGCGTGGTCGCCTAAGACGACGACGACTGCCGCGACTCGGCTCGCGCCGCGTCGGCCTGCTCGTGTTCGAAGGCGCTCGCCATCTGCTCGATCGCCGTGCGCTCGAGCCCGACCTCTCGCGCAACATCCCTCCACGTAGTCGTCGACGCGACGACATCGGCCAAGATGCGTCGCGCACCGCTCTCGCTCAAACCGAAGAGGCCTGCAACGCTCATGAGCACATCGACGCGCGCCTCGGTGGTGTTCGAGTCGATCGCGGTGCTCAGGTACTTCGTTCCCGGCTGTGGGTCAGGGTTGATGTCGAACGCTGGCGAGAGCCGCCAGCCGGCCGTGCTCGCACGCAGGAAGCCATGGTTGCGCAGGTGATCGTCGGTGTTGGAGATCAGGATCGAGAAGGCGATCCGCCGCCACAGTTGCGAGAGGTCGCTGTTGACCTGGTCACCTTCCGTCTCGATCGCGTCGACAATGTCGAGATAGCTTGCCTCGGCGCCGTCTGTGACTTCGAGCATGGTCATCGCACTCACGTAGCCGATCCGCCGATCGGCCGCTCGGTCGAAGCGCTCGACGATCAATACAGACCGGTTGTCGATCGAGTGCAAGCTCCAGTCCGAGACCGAGATGCCCGCCGCGCGGGCGAGTTGGAGGGCCACGGCTTCCCACGCCATCACGTCCCATTCGTCGTTCGACGGACTTGGGAACTTGGCAATTGCAATCCGCCCGTCTTGTTCGATGACGTGGGCCTTCGGTCGCGCGCCGCCCAGCGAGCTGCCGCCCCATAGCAAGCTCTGGAGCTCTGCTTCCGTTGCTTCGTCCCGCTCGAGGTGCTCCGCCGCATTCAAGAGCTGAGGCAGGTCGATGAGGTGAGGCACACCGCCGCTTGCGTCCGAGAGGTAGCTGCCGGTGTCAGGATCCCTGAAGCGAAGCGCGCCTTGGCGGAGGTCATCCCGCACGCCGAGGAGGTAGTCGATCTCAGCGAAGCTCCGCTCGGCGGCGCCTGCGGCGCGTGCGCGCTGCTTCTCCGCTCGCTGGATGAGCCTGCGCCCCCAACGGTCCGGTGCGCAATCGGAGAACGCCCCGAAGATTGGTCGTCCTTCGGGTGTCTGCTGCTGGCCGCTGACGAGCGGGAGCAGCGGATCGAGTGCATACGCTTCCCCGAGCGCCAGATAGTTCGCTGTGTAGCTGAAGGTCGCCGATTCGCTTCGCTCTCGGCGGTGCGCCCAGAGGCGTCCTGCGACCACGTCCTCGCCGGCCAGCTGCACGATCACGTCGACCGGCTGCTCAGCCATCGTCTCGGCCGATCAGGTTCTTCGGTCGCACCCGCTGCGGAAGCTGTTCGTCCGCTCGCAGGCGGCCGATGTCCGACCGGTACGGATCGAGGGCTCGCGGCACACCGTCGAGGATTCCCAGCACGCGCAGGACCCGAAGCAGGTTCTCGACGCTCACGCCCTCGTCTCCTCGTTCAAGGCGACTCAGCGTGTCGCGTGAGATCCCGGCCCGTTGTGCCAGTTGCGTCTGAGTCAGGCCGCGGAGCTTTCTCCAGGCACTGACGGAGTCCCCAACGGCGCGCAGGGCCCGGCGCACCGGGGAAGGAAGGGGGCGTTTTGGTTGAGACTGAGGAGCATTATGAGGCATATCTCAGTCACTATAGCCTTTAAGGTCTGGGATAGCCAGCATTATGCTTCTTTCGGCGATCCCCAGTTCCCTAGTTGCCGCGGCCCCGCTTTCTAGCACCGCCGCGTGGTCGCTTAGCCGCCGTCAGTTCGGCAACTTTCCTTGCCAATCGGCCGGTATAGTTGCCAATCGCGCGCTATACTTGCCAAGTAGTGGATTTCCGCCACCCCCTCAGTGTGGTGACTCCTACTCTCGATGGAGACGTCCTTGCCATGCTCGCCCGAGGGGACACCGAGTTTTCCGGTCGAGAGCTTCATCGGGCGCTCGGCCATTCGTCTCACACCGGCGTCCGGCGCTGTCTGGAGCGACTCGTAGCAGTAGGGATCGTCCTCGAACGAAGCGCGGGCAATGCCTTGCTCTACCGGCTCAACCGCGACCATCTCGCCGCTCCTCTCATCGAGGCCCTCGCCACCCTGCGCCTGCAGCTCTTCGAACGTCTAAGAGAAACAGTTGCCGCGTGGGAGATCAGACCGACGCTTGCCGCGGTGTTCGGCTCAGTGGCGAGGGGAGACGGGGGCACCGACAGCGACCTCGACATCTTTCTCGTTCGTCCCACGGGCATCGGCGAGGACGACCCGGTCTGGCGCGACCAGGTCATTGCCTTGGAGCAGGCGGCTTCTGCCTGGACGGGCAACGATGCTCGCTCACTCGAATATTCACAGTCCGAGCTGCCGCGGCTACAGCGCGAAGAACCGGTCATCGCCGAGATCGCAGCCGACGGGATCGTGCTAGCCGGCAACCTGCGCGACCTTCGCCCGACGGCCACGAAGTCTCGATGAGCCCCGATCTTTCCCCTTGCACGAACGAGTTCGGACGCGACCGGCTTGCCAGCGCCGAGTCATACATTGAGGCAGCCGAGGTCATAGCTGAAAGTGAAGACGTCCACGGCGCTGCAGCCCGCTTCAAGAACAACACGATCATCACCAACTGCATCCACGCCGGGATCGCCGCGTCGGATGCCATCTGCTGCTTCGAACTCAAAGTCCACTCCAAAGGTGACGATCACCGTCAAGCGACCGCTCAGCTCAAGAAGGTGAAGGACGGCGCCCCGCTGTCAAAGGCGCTCGGCGACCTGCTGAGCCTGAAGACGAAGGCAGGCTACGGAGCGAAGCCACTGCCGGACACCGACGTCAAGCGCGCATCCCGAGCGGCAATCAAGCTCGTCCAGGCAGCGAGAGAACGCCGCGCGTAGACGGATCTAGCCGCGGCCCGCTTTCTTCGGCGGCACGAACGATGTGTGTCCGACGACCCGGCCGCTGCTCGAGAGACCGTCCGCCGACACGAGCTTCCGACCGGCAGGAATCGTCATCAGCACGTAGCCGCGCGTCGGGTCGAGCGTCTGCGTCTGACCGGAGCGGTAGTGGAGGCGCACCGTCGCGACGTCGCTCCGGACTCGGCCCGAGATGAAGCTCGCGTCGGGGCTCAGCCGCAGCGGCGGGCCGGTCCACGTCGGGCCCTGGCAGCCCTCCATCGCCCCCGCGACGTGAATCGTGACGAAGTGCTTGACGTACATGCACTCCCCGCCGTTCGTCGAGGCGCCGACGAACAGCTCGGCGTGCTCGCCCTTCGGTCCCGTGACGTGCAGCAGCTCTACTGCACGGCCGCGTGCCGGGCTTGCGCCGGTCGCGGTGAAGTCGCCGATCGCCTCGCTTGCAGCGATCACCTTGCCGTCGGCGCCGAAGGCAACAAGGCGCGCCGGAAGATCGGCGCGGGCAACGCCGACGACGAATGCGTTGTCGGCGAGCGGGACGTCGAGGTGCTGCCCTGTCACCAGCAGCACCTGCAGGCGGGCGACGGCGTCCGCCGCGACGCCCGAGACCTGCACGAACTCGCCGTCGCCGCTGCCACTCCACCCAAACGTCATCGGCGCATCCTTGAAGAGGCCCGGGTACGGCGAGCAGCCCCCGCCGGCCTCGGCGGGGCCGACGAGCATCGTGCACAGGCCCGCCGCGGGGCCGCCCTTGCGGTGTGCGTTCAGGGTGACCGCCACGCGATATGGCGCGCTCGGGTCCGGCGTCAGGACGCGCCCGAACACGATCCGCCCCAGACGGTTGCCCAGCAGACTGCCGCGAAGGCGCGGGGGTAGCGTCGAGAGCGGCTGCCCGCGCTCTTCACGGCGGTTGAGCCAGCCGATCGTCCCGCCGGTGACCTTCCGTTCTACGCGAACTGTCGGTGCGGGGCGCGGCGAGGCCCCACCGCCGAAGCCGAAGCCGAACGGCGACGGCGAGAACGGCACCGTCACGAGCCCGGTCGTCGTGCGCGCTGAGACGGCGCTGACGCGCTGGCCGATCTCGGGAGCTCGCGCGACGTAGAGAAATGCGTTTGAGCGGGCCGGAACGACGTGGCGCCCGTGCTGGTCGCGCAAAACGACGCTCCGCACGTTGTCAGCCGCCACGCCCGCCGTGATCTGCAGAGCCGTCGAGCGGAGCTTGTCGATCCCGTACCACGCGCTCTTGGTTCCGCTGCCGACCGGATCGTCGATGAGCATCACGCGTGCGGGCGCGCCCGAAAGGCGGAGGTCTGCCAGCGGTGCGCAATTGACGCTGCTCGTGCCGGCGGGGCCGTGCACGACGAGACGCAGGCACAGCGACCCCGTGCCCGAGCGGAACCCGAGGAGCTGGATCGTCCAGGCGCCGGTGTGCTGCGTGATCAGCTGTCGTAGCTTCGTGCCGTTCGGGAACGAGACGTACGAGCGCGCGTTCGCCTTCGCAAACGACTGCTGTTCCGCGTGCGAGGCGGGGGCTCCCGGTTCGCCGGTCAGCCACGTCGAGAATCCGTCCAGGCCGCGGGCGACCGCCGACCC
>PLDP01000191.1 GCA_003136795.1 Actinomycetota bacterium | reverse complement strand
ACGACTACTACCAACCCGAGGCGTACGTGCCGCAGGCAGACCTGTACATCGAAAAGGACAGCTCGCGCAACGACGACATCGACCGGCTCCGGCACGCTGCGACGACGAACCTGCTCTCGCGGCGCGACACGATCATCGTCGCGTCGGTCTCGTGCATCTACGGCCTCGGCTCACCCGAGGAGTACGAGAAGAAAATCGTCTCCCTCACAGCCGGCGAGGAGATCGACCGCGATCTCGTGCTGCGCAAGCTGATCGACATCCAGTACGCGCGCAACGACACGATCCTCGGGCGCGGCCGCTTCCGCGTGAAGGGCGACATCATTGAGATCCAGCCGTCGCACTCCGAGACGGCGTACCGCATCTCGTTCTTCGGCGACGAGGTCGAGCAGATCTCGCACTTCGACCCGCTGACCGGTGAGGTGCTCTCGAAGCTCGATCACATCACGGTCTTCCCGGCGACGCAGTACGTCACGTCGGCGCCGACGATCGAGCGCGCCGCGGTCGAGATTCGTCTCGAGCTCGAGGAGCAGGTGAAGCTGTTCGAGTCGAAGGGGATGATGCTCGAGGCGCACCGGATCAGGCAGCGCACCGAGTACGACCTCGAGATGATGCGCGAGCTCGGCTTCTGCAACGGGATCGAGAACTACTCGCGGATCCTCGACGGCCGGCCCGCCGGCTCGGCGCCCCACACGCTGCTGGACTACTTTCCGTCCGACTTCGTCGTCTTCGTGGACGAGTCGCACCAGACGGTCCCCCAGATCGGCGGCATGTACGAAGGCGACCGTTCGCGCAAGCAGACGCTCGTCGACTTCGGCTTCCGTCTGCCGAGCGCGCTCGACAACCGCCCCTTGCGCTTCGACGAGTTCCTTGGAAAGGTGCCGCAGGTGGTGTTCGTCTCCGCGACGCCGGGCCCATGGGAGCTGCGGCAGTCGACGAAGATCGTCGAGCAGCTGATCCGACCGACGTACCTGGTCGACCCGGAGGTCGAGGTGCGTCCGACGCGCAACCAGATCGACGACCTCCTGAACGAGATCCGGCGCCGCGAGGAGCGCAACGAGCGCGTGCTCGTGACGACGCTGACCAAGAAGATGTCCGAGGACCTGACCGACTATCTGCTGGAGGCGGGCGTCAAGACGCGCTATCTCCACTCGGAGGTCGACACGCTCGAGCGCATCCAGATCATTCGCGAGCTGCGCCTCGGCGAGTACGACGTGCTCGTCGGCGTCAACCTGCTGCGCGAGGGCCTCGACCTGCCGGAGGTGTCGCTCGTGGCGATCCTGGACGCGGACAAGGAAGGCTTCCTCCGCGGCAAGACCGCGCTGATCCAGACGATCGGCCGCGCGGCGCGCCACCTCGAAGGCCGCGTGCTGATGTACGCCGACAAGCAGACGGAGGCGATCAAGGGCGCGCTCGAGGAGACGAACCGCCGTCGCGTGACGCAGCTCGCCTACAACGAGGAGCACGGCACGACGCCGCTCTCGATCATCAAGGGCGTCTCCGACATCGCCGAGTTCCTGCAGCTCGACCAGCCGCACGTGCCGAGCTCGCGCCGCCGCCGCGGCGGCGACAAGGTCGAGGGCATGAGCCGCGAGGAGCTCGAGAAGCTCGCGATCATGCTCGAGGAGGAGATGTTCCAGGCGGCCGAGGAGCTGCGGTTCGAGTACGCGGCGAAGCTTCGTGACGAGATCAAGGCGCTGCGGCGCGAGCTGATGGCATTCGCGGAGCCGGAGCGCGTATGAGTCTTGGCTTCATCCTCGCGATCCTGATCTCGGGGTTCATAACGGGCGGGCTGGCGCGCTTCGCGATCCCGGGCCCCGACCCGATGCCGATCTGGCTGACGATCGCGATCGGGCTGACGGGCTCGATCGTCGGCGCCGGCGTCGGCAACGCGATCTCGCACGACAACGGCTACCTCGTCTCGTTCCTCTCGTTCGGGATCGCGATGGCGCTCGTCGCCTCGTACCGGCGTTTCATCCAGAAGCGCCCGATCTGGGGGCCGGGCGCGCTCGCGTTTCCGGAGCGCGGGCTCGGCGTCGAGCAGCAGCGCGAGCGCCTGCAGAAGCTCGGCATCGACCCGAACGCGCTCCGGCCGATCCCGAAGAAGCTGGAGCACGCGCGGCTCGAGGCGCTGCTGCAGGAGCTGCACCGCGCCGGTGTGCTGAGCGACGAAGAGCTGGCGGCGAAACGCGCCGCGCTCGACGAACGCTGAGGATGCCGGGTTGCAGCGCGTGGCCCAGGAGTACGCTTCGAGGAGAAGCACGGAGAGGAGCGTTCAATGTCAGTCTCGAATGAGCCACGCACCGGCACGTTTCTCGGAGTGCCCTACGATTGGCGGCGGCACGGCTTCAAAGCGCGTCTTAAGCAGCGCTGGTGGAACCCCGCCGAGCCGCGCTTGTTCACGCCGAGGGCCTTCGGCTGGGGCTATGCCGTTAACCTCGCGCGGCTCGCTCGCCGCAGACCGTAGATCAAGCGCGTTGCTTGGTGGCAGCGCATGGGGGCAGGCGCCTCGCCTGGGCGAGTGTTGCGGAATGTCCCCCGAGCGACCGGCCATTGACCCCCACGCCTTCGTTCCACTGATCGCGAATCGCAATTCGGCAACGACCTGCCGGTGCTGCTAGCCAACGATTCACTGTCGGCGAACATCACTATCCTGGGGGCCGACCAATTCGAGCAACAGCACCGAACCGTCACCCAAATGTCTGTCCATGCCTGATCCCAGGAAGGCGAGCGCCGAGAGGGCTGGGCTTCGCATACCCCGCAGAGTGCGGCTTCTCGGCTGGGCGCTCGCTGTGGTCGCATGGGCCATCGCGTCGGAGGCTCGGCCTCTGCTGGCGGTTCTTAGCGTGGTTGCTGCTGCGGTGATTCGTGGCGTTTACGTGATCACGACGGGTTGGGGTAAGGGCCGCTCCGTGTTCGGGTCGTCGTGGTTTTTCGCGGTCGCGGCACTTTGCGAGATCGTCTGGCTTGCAGTGAACAGGTAGAGCTTGACTCGCAGAGCCCGGCTCGGTTTCGCGGACAGTGTCGATGCAAACGCTGATCTACTGCCTTGCGTGAACGCGACACCGCAGGTGTCAGACACCAGTGCGGTGACGTGGGCCAGCCTTCCGGAATGACGCCAGAGGCTGCATGGGAGGCAACCTCGACTTGCATCTCGACGGAGATCACTTCCCGTGAGCGCGACTCGTATTTAGAACGGATGTATTTCCCGCCGGCTTCGCCGGAGAATGAGCGCAGCCCGTGGTCAGGTGCACGCGGCTGCGTCTGCGCCTCGGATCACGGCCAGCGGAAGGAAGGTGGCCATGAGTCGCAACCGCACATCTCGGATAGCGATCGTCGCCCTCGCAGTAACGCTGAGCCTGGCGGTTGCGGTGGGCGCGCTCGCTGCGCTGCCGACGCCGGGCAAGGCATTCACCGGGTTCATGTCGGTAGGGCCGTACCGGGGCTTCAAGGCAAAGGTCAGCTTCAAGGTTTCGAGCGACGGCAAGCAGGTGCTCGCGTTCAACTGGCAGGCAGGTGGCTGCATCGGAATGGGCGGGCCCGGCAACGCGTACGCCGACCCCTACAACAACTACCGGGTCGCGAGGATCCCGGTCTCGGCCACCGGCACGTTCTCCGTCGCGAACGCCAAGTGGACGTCGAGCCATCACTCTCCGGCAAAGACCACGATCTTCACCGTCAACGGCCGATTCACGACAGCCAAGACGGCCACCGGAACGATCCACTACACGCAGACGGACGCCAGCGGCGCAGGCCCCTGCAGCGGGCACACGACGTTCACCGCCGAGACGCCCTAGGAGACCCGGCTACGTTCACCGGCTGACCGAGCGGGTCGCGGACGCGCACCTGCTCGGTCAGCAGGCGCCGGAAGCGCTCCGGCTCGCCC
>PLDP01000223.1 GCA_003136795.1 Actinomycetota bacterium | reverse complement strand
GGCAAGCCGATCAAGTTCGCGTCGATGGGCGAGAAGATCGACACGCTCGAGGTCTTCCATCCCGACCGCATGGCCTCGCGCATCCTCGGGATGGGCGACGTGCTCACCCTGATCGAGCGGGCGGAGGCGGCCGTCGAAGAGGACGAGCAGGCGGAGCTGGAGAAGCGGCTCACCGCCGGCCAGTTCACCTTCGACGACTTCCTGAAGGCGTACAAGATGCTGCGCNNGATCGTGCTCTCGATGACGCCACAAGAGCGCCGTTCGCCTATCGTGATCGACGGCAAGCGGCGGATTCGCATCGCCAACGGCTCCGGAGCGACCGTCGAGCAGGTCAATCAACTGCTCGAAGCGCGGAAGCAGATGGAGAAGATGATGAAGCAGATGGGGCGGGGGAAGATGCCGGCCCTCCCGAACCANNCGTGACGGGAAGTTCCTCGAGATCGTGGGTCGCTACAACCCGCAGACCGACCCGTCGACGATCGATCTCGACGCGGCGAAGGTCAAGGACTGGCTCGGCAAGGGCGCACAGCCCACCGAGGCGGTCGCGAAGCTGATCAAGATCTCCGGCATCGAGAAGTAGCGGGCGGCGGCGTAGGCTTGACGGAGCCGCCCAAGAGCGAAGGCACCGGCTTTGCCGGTGCCGGGAGCGGGTGATGGCGGAGCTGCTCGCGTATCTCGCGCGCGAGCTCGTGGACGATCCGGATGCCGTGCGCGTGGAGACGGAGGAGCGTGACGGCGCGCTCGTCCTCGTGCTCCATGTCGCCGCGGACGACGTCGGCAAGGTGATCGGCCGCCAGGGCAGGATCGCGCGCGCGCTGCGCACCCTCGTGCGCGCGAGCGCCGCCCGCGAGGGGCGGCGCGTGCTCGTCGAGATTGCCGATCCCGACCCCGAATGAACGTCGCTGCGCTGTACGACGTCCACGGAATGCCGTGGGCGCTCGAGGCGGTGCTAGCCGAGGTTGAGGCGGACGCGGTCGTCTTCGGCGGCGACTTTCTCGGCGGCCCGTGCCCGCGCGAGACACTTGAGATCATTCGCTCACTCGATGCGACGCTGATCTGCGGTAACGCGGAAGAGGGAGACGCTTGGGCGTCGACGCTGCCGCTGACCGCGCAGATCGACGGCGTCCTCTACTGCCACGCGACGCCGACGAGCAACACCCCGATGACAACCGCTGTAACTCCCGACGAAGAAGTGCGGCGCCTGTTCGACAACACGACGGGCACCGTCGTGATCGGGCACACACACCATCAGTTCGATCGGCGGATCGGCGACCTGCGTGTCGTTAATGCCGGCTCGATCGGGATGCCCTACGAGGGCGAGGTCGCCGCGTTCTGGACACTCGTCGAGGACGGCGAGCCGCGATTCAAGCGCACACCGATCGACGTCGAGCGTGCGATCGCCGAGATTCGCGCGAGTAGCTGGCCCGGCGGCGAGGAGTTCATCGCCGAGAACCTGCTCGTCGCGGTGTCGCGTGAGGAGGCGATTGCGCACTTCGAGGGCAGCAGATGAGGGTCCAGATCGGCAAGGTCGGCCGTCCACACGGGATCGACGGCGCGTTCTTCGTCGAGCAGCCCTCGGACGACAAGCGCTGGTGGACAACGGGGGCGACGTTCCTCGCCGGCGGTGCGGCCGCGGAGGTCGTCGCACATCGCACCTCGTCGGGCAGACCCGTGATCAAGCTCGACCGGCACGTCGAGCGCGGGGCGGCCCTCGAGGTCGAGCGCGACGCGCTGCCCGCGACGGAGGACGATGAGTACTACGCGTTCCAGCTGATCGGGTTGTCCGTCGCAGAGGACAACGGTCGCGCGCTGGGAAGCGTCAAGGTTGTGGCGCCGGGCGTGGCGAATGACGTGCTCGAGCTCGATACCGGCGTGCTGCTACCGATGGTGGAGGAGTGCATCTTGAAGATCGACCTCGAAGCAGGCCGCATCACCGTTGCGGAGGGATTTGCATAGTGCAGCTCGACGTCTTCACGCTCGTCCCGCACGCGTTCGCGTGGTTGACGGAGCAGCGCCCCGTTGCGACGGTGCTCGGCGGCGAGCTCGACCTGCGGCTCTTCTCGTATCGCGACTCGACGCCGCTGCGAAACGGCCAGGTCGACGACGAGCCATACGGCGGCGGCGCCGGCATGGTGCTGCGCGTCGACGTCGTCGCGAGCGCGCTCGACGCGGTGTACGGCGCCGCCCCGGCCCACCCGGTGATCGCGCTCAGCCCGCAGGGCCGGCAGCTCACCCAGTCGATCGTCGAGGAGCTGGCTGCGACCGAACACGTGACACTCTTGTCAGCTCGCTTCGAGGGCTTCGACGAGCGGATCGTCGAGCATCTCACCACCGATGCGATCTCGATCGGCCCGTACGTGCTCTCGAACGGCGACCTGCCGGCGATGGTGCTGGTTGATGCAATCGCCCGCCGCCTGCCGGGAGCGTTGAGCGCCGGATCGGGCGAGCTCGAATCGTTCTCCGAGGAGTTGGGTGGCGGGCTTGAGTACCCTCACTACACGCGGCCCGCGGAATACCGGGGCTGGCGGGTTCCCGACGTGCTGCTTTCGGGTGACCACGCACGAATCGAAAGCTGGCGAAGGGAGCAGGTCCGCTGAGGAACCCGATCGACTATCTGACGGAGGGACTGCCGCACGGGTGGCGCGTCACGATCGACTGGCTCGTCACGATCGTCGGTGCGATCGCGATCGTGCTCGCGATCAAGGCGTGGGTCGTGAACCCCTACCGGATCCCCTCGAGCTCGATGGAGCCGACGCTCCACTGCGCGCGGCCGGATCAGGGGTGCGAGGCGCGGTTCTCCGACCGGGTGCTTGCCTGCCGCTTCTGTTACCGCTTCTCGTCGCCGAAGCGCGGCGACATCATCGTCTTCAAGACGCCTCCGCTTGCCGCGGTGCGCTGCGGGGCCGGCGGCACGTTCGTCAAGCGCCTGATCGGCCTGCCGGGCGACGTCTGGTCCGAGCAGGATGGCTACGTCTACATCAACGGGAAACGCCTGAATGAGCCGTACATCCAGGCCGGCCGGCGAGACGACCGGACGATTGCCCGCATGCGGATTCCGAAGGGGCAGTACTTCTTCATGGGGGACAACCGCGCCTCTTCCTGCGACTCGCGCTCGTGGGGGACGGTGCCGAGGGCCAACCTGATCGGCAAGGTCTTCGCCACCTACTGGCCGCCCGGCCGGATCACGGTTCGCTGATACGATTCCGCCCGGCCTCCGGCCCCTTTCGACATGAGCACGATCATCCAGGACATCGAGCGCCGTCAGCTGCGCGAAGTGCCGCGGTTCAAGGCGGGCGATACCGTGCGCGTCCACTTCCGCGTCATCGAGGGTGCGCGTCAGCGCATCCAGGTGTTCGAGGGGATCACGATCAAGCGCCAGGGCGCCGGAGCCCGCGAGACGTTCACCGTCCGCAAGAACTCGTTCGGTGTCGGCGTGGAGCGCACGTTCCCGCTGCACTCGCCGAAGATCGACAAGATCGAGGTCATGCAGATCGGTGACGTGCACCGCGCGAAGCTCTACTACCTGCGCGGCAAGGTCGGGAAGAAGGCTCGCGTCCGCGAGCTCCGCCAGTCGTAACTTCTTCGCAAACTCCGACCTCCTGAGCGAAGTGCCGCCCGCGACCCGGGCTATTCTCGGCACGTGCCACCGAAGCGCCGCCAGACCGGTCAGAAGCTGCTCCGGTTCGACCGTGCGCTCGGCGTCCGGCTCGTGGCCGGGGTGGACGAGGCAGGACGAGGGCCGCTCGCGGGGCCGCTCGTCGTCGCCGGGGTGCTGCTCGACTACGAGTGCCTGCGCGACCATCGCGTCCGCCCGCTCGCTCTGCTCAACGACTCGAAGCAGGTCGACTCGGCGACGCGGGACGAGCTCTACCGCGCGGTGATCGCGTGCGCCGAGGTCGTGGCGGTGCGCGTGTTCCCGGCGGCGGTGATCGACCGCGACGGCCTGCACAAGTGCAACCTGCGCGGCCTGCGCGAAGCGCTGTGGGCCTGTCAGCCGGCCGATGTCTGTCTCGTCGACGGGTTCAAGCTCGGCCCGACGGCGCCGCCGCACCGCGCGATCATCGACGGCGACACCAAGAGCGCCGCGATCGCAGCCGCGTCGATCATCGCGAAGGTGACCCGCGACCGCTACATGCGCACCGCCGACGCGCTCTATCCCGGCTACGGGTTCGCATCGCACGTCGGCTACATCACGCAATCGCACACCGAGATCGTGCGCGAGCGAGGGCCTTGCGAGATCCACCGCAGGTCGTGGCGTGCGCGCGCGTACCTCCCCGCGGCCTAGGCACCCGTCCGAGCGTCGCGCGGCGCGCTGGTACCGGCTCCGCGGCTACCGCATCCTCGACACGAACTGTTGGCTCGCAGGCGCGGAGATCGACGTCGTCGCCCGGCGCGGGCGGGTCGTCGTGTTCTGCGAGGTGAAGTCGAAGAGCGGCGAGCGGTTCGGCGACCCGCTGGAGATGGTCGACGCGCGGAAAGTGGCGCGCGTGCGGCGCGCCGCCGTTGCCTGGCTGGCGCGCCATCCGGAGCTCGCGGGGCTCGACGTGCGCTTCGACGTGATTGCCGAGCGCGCGGGCAAGCTCGAGCAGCTGGCGGACGCGTTCTAGGAGCCGTCGCCGCGGCGGCGAACTCTCCCTGGTGGGCATCACCCAGGAGCAGATCTACGAAGGCCTCGACCTCGACCTGTCGTGGTCGGAGCGCGAGCTTCCGGAGCGCGAGCGGACGAAGCACGTCCACCGCCTCCATCCGTATCTCGGCAAGTACGTGCCGCAGCTCGTCGAGGAGCTCTTCCGACGCCACGTGCCGGCGCGCGCGCGCGTGCTCGATCCGTTCGCCGGCTCGGGGACGACGCTCGTGCAGGCGCTCGAGAGCGGCCTCGACTCGACCGGGGTCGACATCGCGGCGTTCAACTGCTTGCTGATGAGCGTCAAGACGCACGCGCACAATCCGTTCGGGCTCGAGCACGACCTGCGCGACGCGCTCGCGCGGTTCGAGCGCGGGGAGGGAGATGCGACCGGCGCGACGCCCTACGTGCGGCGCTGGTTCGCGCCCGCCGCGCGCGAGCAGTTGCTGCGCTTCCGCTCGCTCGCGGGTGAGTACGAGCATGCAGACGTGCTGCGAGTCGTCCTCACGCGCGCGGCGCGGTCGGCGCGGCGCACGACGCACTTCGACCTCGACTTTCCGAAGGCGCCGCAGACCGAGCCGTACTGGTGCCACAAGCATCGCCGCGAATGCCGACCCGTCGAGCACGCCGAGCACTTCATCCGCCGCTACACGCTCGACACGCTGACGCGACTGAAGGAGTTCGCGCGCGTGCGCTCGCGCCGCTCGGCTGCCGTGTTGCACGGCGACGCGCGCGAGCTCGACCTGCCTGGGCCGTTCGACGCGGTGGTCACCTCGCCGCCCTATCCGGGCTTGATCGACTACCACGAGCAGCATCGCTACGCGTACGAGCTGCTCGGGCTCGACGACCTGCGCGAGCGCGAGATCGGCGCGGCGGCGCGCGGCACGTCGAAGGCGTCGCTCACCGCATATGTCGACGGCATCTCCGAGGTGTTCACCTCGTGCGCGGGCGTCTTGAAGCCGCGCGGGCGGGTGGTGATCGTCGTCAACGATCGCCGTGAGCTGTATCCCGAGATTCTGTCGCGGTCGGGCCTCACGCTGGAGCAGAGCTACCAGCGCCACGTGAACCGTCGCACCGGCCGCCGGGCGGGCGAGTACTTCGAGACCGTGCTCGTGGCGCGGAAGTAACGATTCCGTAACGATCCGGCGCGATTCCGACGGAGCGTGCTGTCCGCTCGGCACACTCGAAGCTGATGCTCACGCAGCACACCCCGTTCTGGGCCTGGCTCCTGCCGCTCGCCTTTGGCAGCCCCTGGGTCGTCGGCAGCGTCGTCCTCTGGCGGCACCGCGTGCGTGACGGCTTCGTGCCGCCGTCCGGAGCGGACCAGGCTCGTGCGCGCATGTGGATCAACTGATCCACTCTCGGCGCAACTCCGGCACAGACACGTAACTTGCCTCCGCCTAGCGTGGGACGGTGCTCGCACGCACGGTCACCCACGCGCTCGTCGGCATCGACCCGCGCCGCGTCGAGGTCGAGGCGCACCTCCAGCGGGGGCTGCCGTCGTTCGCGATCGTCGGCCTCGCCGACCGGGCGTGCCAGGAGGCGAAGGAACGAGTGCGCTCGGGAATCTCGTCGGCCGAGCTCGAGTGGCCCACGCAGCGGCGCATCACGGTCAACCTCGCACCGGCCGCGCTGCGCAAGGAGGGGTCGGGCTTCGACCTGCCGATCGCGCTCGCCGTGCTCGCCGCCTCCTACCAGGTGCCGCCGGAAGCGCTCGAAGGGCACGCCTCGGTCGGCGAGCTCGCGCTCGACGGGCGGCTTCGGCCGGTGCCGGGCGCGCTCGTCGCGGCCGAAGGGGCCCGGCGCTCCGGCCTCACGCATCTCGTCTGCGCCGCCGAGTCCGGCGCCGAGGTGGCGCTCGCGGGAATCGAGCCGGTCGGCGTGAGTCATCTCGCCGAGGCCGTGGCCTACCTGCGCGGCGAGCGCGACCCTCCCGCACCGCCGCTGCCGGCCGACGACTTCGAATCGCTCGCGGTCGTGCCCGACCTGGCCGACGTGCGGGGTCAGGAGCGTGCGCGCCGTGCGCTCGAGGTCGCCGCGGCCGGCGGCCACAACCTGTTGTTCGCCGGGCCGCCCGGCACGGGGAAGACGATGCTCGCGCGACGGCTGCCGGGGATCCTGCCGCTCCTGCACGACGAAGCCTCGCTCGAGGTGACGCGCATCCATTCGGTGACCGGCGTCCTGCAGCCGGGCAGCGGCCTCGTTCGGGTGCCGCCGTTTCGCGCGCCGCACCATTCGGCGTCGGTCGCGGCGCTGATCGGCGGTGGGGGTGGGATGCCGCGGCCCGGCGAGGTGAGCCTCGCGCATCACGGCGTGCTCTTCCTCGACGAGTTTCCCGAGTTCCAGCGGCCGGCGCTCGAAGCACTGCGCCAGCCACTCGAGGACGGCTACGTCTCGGTCGTGCGGGTCGC
>PLDP01000172.1 GCA_003136795.1 Actinomycetota bacterium | reverse complement strand
TCGACGTCGAACCGCAACTTTGAAGGGCGCCAGGGCGCGGGCGGTCGCACGCACCTGCTTTCGCCCGCGATGGCGGCGGCCGCGGCAGTCACCGGCCGCTTCACCGACGTGCGGGAGCTCGCATGAGACCGCTGCCTAGCGTAACGGGAAGCGTGGCCGTGCTCGACCGTCCCGACGTCGACACCGATCAGATCATCCCGAAGCAGTTTCTGAAGCGCATCGAGCGCTCGGGCTACGGCGAGTTCCTGTTCTTCGACTGGATGAAGGATCCCGCGTTCGAGCTGCACGCGACGCCGGGCGCATCGATCCTGATCGCCGGCCGCAACTTCGGGTGCGGCTCGTCGCGCGAGCATGCGGCGTGGGCGCTCGAGGACTACGGCTTCCGCGCGGTGCTCGCGCCGTCGTTCGGCGACATCTTCCGTCAGAACTCGATCCTGAGCGGCCTGGCGCCGGTCGCGCTGCCGGTCGAGGAGCTCGCGCGGATCAAGCAGGCGGTCGCGGCTCGGAACGAGCTGACGGTCGACCTCGAGCACCTGCGCATCTCGCACCCGGACGGGCTCGAGCTGGACTTCGCGTTCGACGCGCATGCGCAGGAGACGCTCGTCAACGGCCTCGACGACGTCGCGCGCACGCTGACCCGCGCCGACGAGATCACCGCTTTCGAAGCGACCCACCTCGCCCGCTTCGACGCACGCTCGCTCGCGCTCTGACTCCCCGGCAGCTCGCCAAATGGGCACGGCTGAAAGCGGTTGGGCAAGATGTCCGGGATGGAACACGTCAAGCCCGGCCCGTTCACTCGTCTGTTGCAGTTCCTGAAGCTGCGAAAGCGCCCGCCCGACATCGGCGTGCGTGAACCGCGCCGCCCGGTCCCGTCGGCGTCCGGGGGCGGTGTCGCCCTCGAACCACCCGATCGCGACGAGCTCGACAGAATCTGATTCGCGAAGCGAGTCAGATTCAGCCGGTGTTGCGTAGGGCCGCCGCGATGCCGGCGATCGAGCGGAGCAGCGGCAGATGCGCCGTTTCGTCGCCCGCGCGGTGGCGGCGCAGCAGCTCGACCTGCACGGCGTTCATCGGGTCGACGTACGGGTTGCGCAGGTCGATCGAGCGGCGGAGCACCGGCTGGCGTTCGAGGAGGCTGTCGACGCCGGTGGCGGCGAGCACGCCGCGCACGGTGCGCTCGTGCTCGCGCTCGATCTCTTCGAAGAGCCCGCTGTCCTCCACGAGCGAGAGGTAGCCGCGTGCGATCGAGAGGCTCGACTTCGCAAGCGTCATCTCGAGGTTGTCGACGACCGCGCGGAAGAACGGCAGCCGCTCGTACAGGCTGCGCAGCTCCTCGTCGGCGGCCTCGTCGAACGCCGACCCGCAGCCGAACCACGCCGGCAGCAGCACGCGGTTCTGCGTCCACGAGAAGACCCACGGGATCGCGCGCAGCGACGCGAGATAGTCGGTGTCGTTCGGGCGGCGAGCGGGCCGTGACGCGATTTCGAGCATCGCAAGCTCGTCCACCGGTGTGAACGAACGGAAGAACGGCACGAACGCGTCGCTGTCCCAGACGAACGCCCGGTACGCGCGTCGCGACGAATCGGTGAGACGATCGAGCAGCGCGCGCTCGCTCTCGTCCGGCGGCGCCGGCAGGCGCTCGGGGAACGTCGCGAGCAGCGTGCCCGCGAGCGCGGCCTCCAGGTTCCGCTGCGCGAGGCCTTCGAGCCCGTACTTGAACGACACCGTCTCGCCCTGCTCGGTCAGCTTCATGCGGCCGGGCGGCTGGCCCGCAGGCTGCGACGCGATCGCCGCGTGCGTCGGTCCGCCGCCGCGCCCGGCGCTGCCGCCGCGGCCGTGGAAGATCGTCAGCTCGACGCCGTGGCGGCGCGCGACCGCGGCCAGCTCCTCCTGCGCGCGGTAGATCGCCCACTGGGCGGCGAGGTAGCCGCCGTCCTTGCCCGAGTCCGAGTAGCCCACCATCACCTCGACGGGCTTGACGCGGCCGTCGTGCAGCAGTTCGTCGAGGATCCCCGGTGCGGCAGCGAGATCGTCGAGCGTCTCGAAGAGCGGCACGATCGAGAGCGGCTCGTCGGTCAGCTCGGACGCGCGGATCACGTCGGCCGCGCTCGACGCGCCCGAGACGATCAACGTGTCGAGCACCTCCGGGCCGTGCCGCCTGCGGCCGGCGACCGCCGCCGCGACGGCGTCCCGCGCCCGTTGCTCGCCCAGCTCACGCGCGTGCAGGCGCAGGTCGAGCTTTGCGATGTGGAAGCCGAACAGCTCGACCATGCTCTCGAGGCGGGCGACCCGGCCGTCGGCGATGCGGCGGCCGCCGTTCGCCGCGAGGCTGGCGCGAATCGTGCGGAGGTCGTCGAGCAGCTCCGACGGCGATTCGTAGCCGTCGTTGCCGAGCCGCCACCACATGAACGACAACTTGCGGCGGTACGGCTCGAGCTCGTTCTGCGCGCCGATCTCGGCTGCGTACCCGGGCAGCGCGGCCTCGTCGCGCAGGAGCGACGCTTCGAGCGAGCTCGACACACGCACGAGCGAGCGTGTGGATGCGATCTCCACCGCAAGTGCGCGAACCTCGTCGCGGTAGCGGCGCAGCGCGACCTGCCGCGCCTCGTCGAGCGCTTCCGCGATCGACGCCGGCCCGGCCGACGGATTGCCGTCCATGTCGCCGCCGATCCACGAGCCGAAGACGAGTGGGGGAGGCGAGCCAGGTACGCGCGAGCGCCAGTCGCGCAGCAGGTCGCTCGCCGCCGAGATGAGGCTGTGCTCGAAGAACCAGAGCCCGTTGCGGATCTCGTCGGTGATCCGCAACCTGTCGTGCCGCACCTCGTCCGTCTGCCAGAGCAGCGTCACCTCTTCGGCGAGCCGCTCCTCGAGGTCGCTCTGCTCGGCGGCCGAGAGCAGCGGGTCGTCGAGCGAAGCGAGCAGCTTCGAGACACGGATGTGCGCAAGTAGCACCGTCCGGCGCGTCGTCTCGGTCGGATGAGCCGTCAGGACGAGCCGAATCGATGCCGTCGCCGCCCGCTCGCGCAGCTCGTCGCCTGGCACGCCGGCAAGCTGTGCGAACGCGTCGTCGAGCGACTCGCGCGCGACGCGTCCTTCGTGTGCGTCTTCGCGTCGCCGCCGCAGGCGGTGGTGCTGCTCTGCGAGGTTCGCGAGCTGGAAATAGAGGCTGAAGGCCCGCAGGACGAGAGCCTGCTCATGAGCCGTCAGCGTCGCCGCGGCGCTGGCCACGGTGCTGTCTCGCCGGGCGGAGCGCGCCTCGCGGCGAATCGCCTCGACGAGCTCGAGGAGCCACGACCCTTCCTGCTCGACGAGCACGGCGCCGAGAATCGTCCCGAGCAGGCGCACGTCGCGGCGAAGCGGCGCGGCCGCATCGTCGCGGGGCTCCGAGGTGCTCACGGTCACGACGCTACGAGCGCAGGCCGAGTGCGGAGAGGACGGCGTCTGCGTCGGGAGTGATCGTCGTCAGCCGCGCGACGTCGCTCTCGACGGGCTCGGGGCGCGCACCGGTGACGACCAGCACGACGCGGGAGCCGCGCGCGATCTTGCCCTGGGAGACGGCGTGCACGAGCGCGCCGAGGGCGGCGCCGCCCGCGCAGTCGGCTTCGATGCCGGTGGTGTCGCCGAGCAGCGCCGTGTTCTCCTCGATCACGTCCTCGGCGACGGCGACGATGCCGCCGCCGGTGGCGCGCGCGGCGCCGATCGCCAGGTCGCCGTGCGACGGGTCGCCGACGGCGAGCGAGGCGACGCCCGTCGTTGCCTCGACGCGTGAGATGCCGCGGTCGCCGGCGAACGCCGTGGCGATCGGGCTCGACCCCAGCGCCTGGGCGGCGAACATGCGCGGCACGCGCTCGGCGGCGAGGCCGGCACGCGTCACCTCGGCGAAGCCCTGCGCCAGCTTTGCGAACAGCGTTCCGCTCGCCGCGGGACAGACGACGACGTCCGGCAGCTGCCAGCCGAGCTGCTCGGCGATCTCGAAGGAGATGGTCTTCGCCCCCTCGCTCGCGTAGGGGTGGAGGTTCCCGCTGACGAAGCCCCACGGGAACAGGCCGCCGAGCTCGAGCTCGAGGCGGCGGCAGTCGTCGTAGGTGCCCGCCACCGCGAAGACACGCGCGCCGGGATGGCGCGCCGCGACGGCTGCGGCCTCGCCTCCGACCGGCGCCAAGACGATCGCCTCGAGCCCCGTCGCGGCCGCCGCGGCGGCGACGGCGTGGCCAAGATTGCCGGTCGAGGAGCAGCAGAGCGTCGTGACGCCGTGGTCGAGCGCGGTCGCCGCGGCGATCGTCGCGATGCGGTCCTTGTACGAGTGCGTCGGGTTGTGACCCTCGAGCTTCAGGTGCAGATCGACCTCGAGCAGCTCGGAGAGGCGGTCGGCGCGGTGCAGTGGCGTCCAGCCTGCGCCGAACTCCACGCGAGCGCCCGCGGGCAGCAGCCCGTCGTAGCGCCACAGCGAGGGCGGCCCTGCGGCGATCGAGGCGTGCGACACGTCGCGCGCGATCCGCGCCCAGTCGTAGGTGAGGTCGGTCGGGCCGTCGCAGCGGCGGCAGGCATCGACCGGTTCGGGCCGCGAGACGGTCTCGCACACGCGGCAGCGCAACCCGGAGGCGCTCATCGCTGCAAGCCCCCCGTCCTGTGGATGGAACCTAACCGGAAGGACGGGTGAGTCCGGCTAGGCCAGTTGCGCGCAGGCGATGACCGGAAGGGAAAACGGCTTCTCGATCATGCAGCGCATGCCTGAAGTCTAAAGCAAGCACGGCCCGACTTCAAATCTTCCTTCAGTTTGTGTAGTATCGGAATCGTTCGATCCGGCGAAGACGTCGGTTCGGCGAGGCATCGAGGCCTCGGGCACACCGTTCAGCGTGTGCCTGGGGTCTCTTTTTTCGTGGGCGAACCGCCGGCCACCGCGGGAAGGAGGAGGATCTTCGAGGCTGCCGACACACTGGTCTCCAGACCGCTCAAGAGGCGAACGTCGCTGCCGTCGACGAAGACGTTGAGGAAGCTCGGCACGCCGTCGCCTTCGAAGACTCGCGCTTTCAGCGCAGGGAAGCGAGCCACGAGCGTGTCGAGCGCCTCGCGCACGGTGTCGGCCTCGACGTCGACGAGCCGTTGGCCGCCGGCGTCCGGGCGTAGCACGGGAGGGATGCGGATCTCCGCCATTGCTTCAAAAGGTATAGCAAAGGAGGCTCACTGCCATGACGTTCGAGGGTTTGCGAGTTCTGATTGCCGAAGACGAGACGCTGATCCGGCTCGACCTGCGGCAAATGCTCGAAGAGCACGGCATGATCGTGTGCGGCGAGGCGCGCGACGGCCTCGAGGCGGTCGAGCTGGCGCGTGAGACCCAGCCCGACCTGGCGGTCTTCGACCTGAAGATGCCGAATCTCGACGGTGTCGAAGCGGCGCGGCGCGTCGAGGTGGGAAAGCGCGAGGAGCCGATCGAGGTCGAGGTGAAATCGAGCAGCGGTCACGTCTGGCCGCTGCGCGTCCAGCGAAAGCCTGACGGCACGATTGCCGTCGACGTGTTGCCCGAGTAATACTTCATAATGTAAAGTGCTTCTGACCGTGGCTCTGACCGTGGTCAAATGTGGAGGCGCACTGCTCGCGAAGGAGCGGTTCGCGATCACGCGCTATGTCGAGCCGGGAAGTGCGGCCTGTGTGGTGCACGGCGCAGGCGCGCGGATCTCGCATGCGCTCGAGGAGGCCGGCCTCGTGTCGAGCTTCATCGGCGGGCGCCGGGTGACGAGCGACGAGGCGATGCCGATCGTGCGCGAGGCGTTCAAGCGTGAGAACCAGGAGCTCTGCCGGCAGATCGGCGGGCGCGCCGTCGGCCTGATGGGCGACGACCTCGGGCTCGAAGCAGAGCCACTCCCGGGTTACGGCAACGTCGGGATGCTGCTCCCGGTCGTCCCGCCGGCGCTTTGGGGGCTGCTCGCGAACGACGCGCTGCCGGTGATCGCGCCGCTGGCGCGAGGCCCGCTGAACGTGAACGCCGACGACGCTGCGGCCGTGCTCGCCGTCGCGCTCCTCGCGGACCGGCTCGTGTTCGTCTCGGACGTCCCGGGCGTGATCGTCGAGGGGAAGGTCGTGCCGACCCTGAGCGCGCACGACATCGCCTCGCTCGGCCGGGAGCTGACGGGCGGGATCGTGCCGAAGCTGCAGGCCGCGCTCGTCGCGGCGCGCGAGGGCATTCGCGTGGACGTCGGCCTGACGTCCGTTGTTGCCTGAGGTTAGGTCGGCATCGCCGGCGGCTGGCTCGAGTCGTACGGCTCGGCGTTCGCGCCTGCATCGGATGCGGCGCCGTCGCCGTCCATCCCCGCGAGCAGCGTCCGGATCTTGGCGGCGGTCGCGTCGAGGCGCGGGTTGGTGATCTCGCCGCTCTCGATCAGCTCGTACGTGCTCTTGCCGAGTTCGTTGTAGGCCTGGCTGAGCTCCCGCTTGGCCTGGACGTCTTCGACGCCCTCCTTCGCCTTCGCGGCAGCCTGTTCCGCTGCGGCCTTTGCCTTGTCGAGAAAGCCCATTGCACACTCTCCTATTCGAGGATTCCGCCGAGGATTCCCCCGGTCTCGTCGCGGCCGCTTCCGGCGGCCGCCAGAACACGTCGTGCGGTGCGCGAGAACGGAAGCGTCACGTGCCCCGGCCCGGTCATGTGGACGAGAAAGAGACCCTCCCCGCCGAAGAGGCTCTTGGCGACCCCGCCCTGCATCTTCACCTCGTACTTGACGGTCGGCTCGATCATCACCATGCAGCCCGTGTCGATGATCAGCCGCTGGCCGGGCGCCAGGTCGAAGTCGAGGAAGTCGCCGCCAGCGTGGAGCCAGACCGTGCCCTTGCCCGTCAGGCGCTGCAGGAAGAAGCCTTCGCCGCCGCCGCGGATGCCCATGCCGAGCCGTTGGGCGAACGCACTCCCGATCTCCACCTCGCCGACGTGGGCGAGGTACGCGTGCTTCTCGCAGATGATCTCCCCGTCGAGCTCGTGCTGCCTGATCGAGCCGGGGAACGGCCCGGTGATCCCGACCGCGCCCGCCCCGTTTGCGAGGTAGTGGGTCAGGAAGAGGCTCTCGCCGGCGAGCAACTTGCGCTTCAGGCCGCCCATCAGCCCGCCGGGCATCTCGACGTCCATCGAGATGTCGCCGGAGATGAACATCATCGCCCCGGCCTCCGACGTCAACCGCTCGCCCGCCTCCAACGAGACGACAACGGCCGGCGCCTGGCCCTCGCGAATCGAAGCTTCCATCGACTCGAATTCTAGACCTGCTCCCTCGTCGCCGTCAGCCGGCGGCCGCGATCGCGGCCTGGCCGTAGCTGATGCCGCCGTCGTTCGGCGGCACGAGGCGGTGGGTGAGGACGCGGAAGCCGAGCGCTTCGAGGTTGCGCCGGGTCGACGCCGCGAGGCGCAGGTTCTGGAAGGTGCCGCCCGAGAGCACGACCGTGTCCGGCCCGCCGGCCTCCGCGCAGGCGGCCGCCGCCGAGGTGGCGATCGTCTCGTGAAACGCCGCGGCGATCGCCGGGCGTGGCCGGCCTGCCGCCAGGTCGTCGTGCACGGCGGCGATCAGCTCCGCGCCGTCGCCGAAGCGCCACGCATACGGCTCGGCCGCGGTCTGCGCCGCGAGCAGCTCGAGCTCGACGGCCGCCTGTCCCTCGAAGGTGACGGTCTCGCGCAGGCCGAGCAGCGCCGCCGCGGCATCGAACAGGCGGCCCATGCCGGAGGAGAGCGGGGCGTTCACGTGCAGGCTCTCGCGCACGAGCGTCCAGCGTTCGAAGGGAACGGGCCGCCCGGCCAGCTCGAGGTACGAGGCGGCCATGCGCCACGGCTCGCGGATCGCCGCCTCGCCGCCGGGCAGCGGCACCGGTCTCAGGTGCGCCAAGCGCTCAAACTCGGACAGGTCGCACCGGAGCAGCTCGCCGCCCCAGAGCGTGCCGTCGGTCCCGAAGCCGGTCCCGTCGAAGACGAGCGCGAGCGCAGGGCCCGTCTCGCCATGCTCGGCGAGGCACGCCGCCGCGTGCGCGTGGTGGTGCTGAACGCCGACGAGCGCGGCGTCCTGTTCGAGCGCCCATTTCGTCGATAGGTACTCGGGGTGCAGGTCGTGCGCGATCGTCGCCGCGACGACGCCGAGCATCGAGAGGTAGAGCTCGATGTCGGTGCGGAACGCGCTGTAGGCGAGCTCGGTGTCGAGGTCGCCGAGGTACGGCGAGAGAAACGCCTCGCGCCGCCGCGCGAGGCAGAAGGTGCTCTTGAGCTCCGCGCCGACGGCCAGGACCGGCTGCGCTGCCGCAACCGGCAGGGGAAGCGCTTCGGGCGCGAAGCCGCGGGAGCGGCGAATCGGGAAGGACGCGCGCAGGATCGAGTCCTCGCAACGGCGGTGAATCGGCCGGTCGTGGCCGAGGAACGCGTCTGCGATCCCGCCCAGCCGCTCGCGCGCTTCTTCGTCGTCGTAGGCGATCGGCTCGTCCGAGCGGTTGCCGCTCGTCATGACGAGCGCGCCGCCGAAGTCGGCGAGCAGCAGATGGTGCAACGGCGTGTAGGGGAGCAGCACGCCGAGCCAGGGATTGCCCGGCGCGACCGCCGCGGCGACCGGCGCGCCCGTCCGCCGGGGCACGAGCACGATCGGGCGGCGCCGCGACTCGAGCAGCTCCCGCTCTCCCGCATCGATGTGCGCGAGCAGCTCCGGCTCGTTCGTCATCAGCGCGAACGGCTTGTCCTCGCGGTGCTTGCGTGCGCGCAGGCGCGCGACGGCGTCCTCGTTTGCTGCAGAGCACGCGAGGTGCCAGCCCCCGAGCCCCTTGACCGCGACGATCCCGCCCCCGCGCAGCAGTGCGACCGCCTGCTCGAGCGGCAGGCTGAGCGAGGGCCCGCACACCGGGCAGCACACCGGCTCGGCGTGGAACCGCCGGTCGGCGGGATTCTCATACTCGCTGCGGCACTCGTCGCACAGCGGAAAGCCGGCCATCGTCGTGTTCGGCCGGTCGTACGGGACCGAGCGGACGATCGTGAAGCGCGGGCCGCACTGGGTGCAGTTGATGAACGGGTAGCGGTGGCGGCGGTCGCCCGGGTCGAAGAGCTCGCGCAGGCAGTCGCCGCAGGTCGCCGTGTCGGGCGGGATCAGCGCCGTTCGTCCGGCCGCCGTGCTCGCGGCGATTGTGAACGCGCGCTCGCCGGACGGCGTCAGCGGCTCGACCTCGATCGCGTCGACCCGGGCGAGTGAGGGCGCCTCGTCGCGGAGCGCCGCGGCAAACGCCTCGAGGTCCGACACGGCGCCTTCGACCTCGATCACCACGCCGGTGCCGTCGTTGAGCACGAACCCGCCGAGGCCGTGGCGCTGCGCGAGCCCGAAGACGAACGGCCGGAAGCCGACGCCTTGCACGACTCCTCCGACGCGGAAACGGCGACGCTCCACGGAGCCCATTGTGGAGGAACGACGAAGGGAGCGCCTTCTCTCGAGCTCGTGCGCGACGAGCGTTGACGGCCGGTCAGGCTGCTTCTTCGGACCCCGCCCGCAGCCGTTGCTTCGCGATGAAGTCGCGGTACCAGTAGAAGCTGCCCTTCGGCACCCGGTCGAGCGTCGCGTAGTCGATGTAGATGAGGCCGAAGCGCTTCCAGTACCCCCACGCCCACTCGAAGTTGTCGAGCAGCGACCAGGCGAAGTAGCCGCGGAGCGGAACGCCCTGGGCGACCGCGCGCGACGCGCCTGCCAGATAGCCCTCGAGATACGACTGCCGCTCCAGGTCGCCGATGCTGCCGTCGTGTCCGCGGACATCGGGGTATGCGGCGCCGTTCTCGGTCACGTAGATCGCCGGCGGGGCATAGTCGCGATGCAGCCGCACAAGCAGGTCCTGCAGGCCGTCCGGCACGACCTCCCAGCCCATGTCGGTGCGGTCGACGTCGGCGCGGCGCACGATCCGTGAGCGGCCGCCGTTGTCGTCGGCCGCCACAAGCGGCGAGGTGTAGTTGTTCACGCCGAGGAAGTCGATGGGGGTCGAGATCAGCTCGAGATCGCCGTCGCGCACCTCGGGCATGATCTCCGCCCAGGCTTCGAGCATGTCGTCGGGATAGGAGCCGCGGAAGAGCGGATCGAGGAACCAGCGATTGTGCAGCCCGTCGACCCAGCGCGTGGCGGCGACGTCTTCGGGCGACTCGCTCGCGGCGTACGGATTGTCGAGGTTCAGCGTGATCCCGACCTGCGCCCCCGGCGAGTTGCGGCGCAGGATCTCGACTGCGCGCCCGTGCGACAGCAACAGGTGGTGCGCAGTCGCGAGCGCGTCTGCGTCCGACTCGCGGCCCGGCGCGTGATGCCCCCAGCCGTGACCGACCCAGGAGACGACCCACGGTTCGTTGTGCGTGATCCAGTGCGTGACGCGATCGCCCAGCCGGGCCGAGACGGCTTCGACGTACTCCGCGAACGGATCGACAATGTCGCGCGACGGCCAGCCGCCCTCGTCCTCGAGCACCTGCGGCGTGTCCCAGTGGAAGAGCGTCACGTAGGGCGTGATGCCGTTGCCGAGCAGTTCGTCGACGAGCCTGTCGTAGAAGTCGAGGCCGGCTTCGTTGACGCGGCCCCTGCCGTCGGGCAGCACGCGCGGCCACGCGATCGAGAAGCGGAACGCATCGAGACCGAGCTCGCGCATCAGTGCGATGTCGTCGCCGTAGCGGTGGTAGAAGTCGCACGCGATGGCGCCCGTGTCACCGTTCCGCACCTTGCCGGGTGTCGCGCAGAAGCGATCCCAGACACTCTCGCCGCGACCGTCCTCGTTGGCAGCGCCTTCGATCTGGTACGAGGCGGTCGCCGCGCCCCAGACGAAGTCGTGCGGGAAATGGTTGATGACTTTGTCAGGCATGCGATTCCTCTCAGACCAGGGGGGATGGGGCGGTCACGTGGCAGCGTGCGCTGTGGTCGCGGCGCGCCTCGACGAGGGGCGGGGTGATCTTGGAGCAGACGTCGATCGCGATCGGGCAGCGGTTCACGAACCGGCAGCCGTCGCGTGGGTCGACCGCGGCCGCCGCGAGGCCCTTGTGCACCTCGATCTTGTCGCGCTCGCCGGCGGCGGGATCGGGCACAGAGGCGAGTAGCAGCTCCGTGTAGGGATGCAGCGGCTCCGACAGCACCTGCTCGGCCGGTCCCTGCTCGACGATCTGGCCGGCGTACATGACGAGCACGGTGTCGGCGACATAGCGCGCGCTCGCGAGGTCGTGCGTGACATACAGGAACGCGAGGTCGTGCTGTTCCTTCAGGTCGACCATCAGGTTGAGGATCCCGATGCGGATCGAGACGTCGAGCATCGAGATCGGCTCGTCGGCGACGACGACGCTCGGCTCGACCGCGAGCGCGCGCGCGATCGCAACGCGCTGCCGCTGGCCGCCGGACAGCTCGTGCGGGTACTTGGCGGCGATCTTCTCGGGCGGCACCAGTCCGACGCGATCGAGCAGCTCATGCACGCGGTTGTCGATCTGGTCGTGCGGTACGACGTGGTGGATTCGCAGCGGCCGCGCGAGATGGTGGCGGACCGTCTTCGCGGGATTCAGCGAGCCGAACGGGTCCTGGAAGGTCATCTGCACCTGCGACCGGTACGCGAGCGTACGCCGCCGCCCGCGCACCTGCGTTAGGTCCTCGCCGCCGAACAGCACGCGGCCACTCGTCGGCGCGTAGAGCCGCACGAGCAAGCGCGCGACGGTGCTCTTGCCGCTGCCGCTCTCACCGACGAGCGCGGTGATCGTCCCCGGGCGCAGCGAGAAGCTCACGTCCTCGACGGCGTGGACGCGGCTGCGGTCGAACCACGTCCCGCCCGCGCGGAAGTACTTCGTCAGGCCCTCGACCTGAAGCTCTGCTGCGCTCATCCGTCGCGCTCCACGAGGTGGCACGCGACGAAATGCCCCTGGCTCACCTCGCGCAACCTCGGCCGCTCCGTCGTCTGGCGCGCGTAGAGCAGCGCGTCCTCGGGCCGGCAGTGCGGGCAGCGCGGGTGGAACCGACAGCCGGCCGGAGGCGCCGCCAGGTCGGGCGGCGCCCCCGCGATGCCGGTCATTCGCACGACGGGCCCATGAAGCGGAGGGAACGACTGCATGAGGCCGACGGTGTACGGATGGCGGGGCGCCCGGTGGATCTCCTCCGCGGGCGCCTCCTCGATGATCTCGCCCGCGTACATGATCGCGATGCGATCCGCGATCTCCACCAGCAGCGACAGGTCATGCGTGATGAAGAGGACGGCGAAGCCGAGCTCGCGCTGCAGCGTCTGTATCTGCTGGAGGATCTCCCGCTGTACAACGACGTCGAGGGCGGTCGTCGGCTCGTCCATGATCACGAGCTCCGGCCGAAGCGCGAGCGCCATCGCGATGATCACGCGCTGGCGCATGCCGCCCGAGAGCTCGTGCGGATAGGCGCGGATGCGGCGCGGGTCGATGCCGACGAGGTCGAGGAGCTCCGCCGCCTGGTGCTGCGACTCGCGCCTCGAGATGTGCTCGTGCGCGCGCATCATGTCGACGAACTGGTCGCCGACGCGCATGACCGGGTTGAGCGCGTTCATTGCGCTCTGGAACACCATCGACACGTTGCGCCAGCGGAACTTGCGCAGCTCCTCGCGGCTCTTCGTCGTCAGGTCTTCGTCCTTGAACAGGATCTGGCCGCCCGCGATCCGGGCCGGCGGNNTCGCCGAGGCCGTACTCGACGGTGAGGCCACGCAGCTCGACGAGCGGGTCGGTCGGGCGCGCCCGCTGCGTGGTGGCGGTCGTCGACGTCACGGTCACGCATGCCTCCGTGCAAGGAGCCGCAGGACGCTGCGGTTCTTCGGCAGGCCGCGCAGGCGCGGGTTGGAGACTTCGTCGATGCCGGCGAGGACCAGGGTCAGCGCGAGCACCGTCAGCCCGATCGCGAGACCGGGGAAGAGGAACGACCACCACTCGCCCTGGAGCACGCTCGAGTTGACCGTCGCCCAGTAGAGCGAGACGCCCCAGCTCGACTTCGCCGAGTCGCCGAGACCGAGGAACTCGAGGCCCGCCTCGACCAGGATCGCGATGTAGAAAACGAGCACGAACGCCGCCGCAATGCGGCTGATCATGTTCGGCATCAGCTCGCCCAAGATGATGCGCCTCGTCGACTCGCCCGAGACCTTCGCTGCGAGGATGAAGTCGCGGTTCTTCATCATCAACGCCTGGCCGCGCAGGATGCGCGCCTCGAACGCCCAGAGCGTGCAGCCGATCACCAGGATCATCGTCGTCATGCCGCGCTGGTGCAGGAACGCGGTGATGTCGATCAGGAGCGGGATCGTCGGGATGACGAACACGACGCTTGTCACGAGGCTGATGGTGTCGTCGACGAACCCGCCGACGTAGGCGGAGGTGATCCCGAGCGTCGTCGCGAGCGCCGTTGCGAGCACCGCGACGAAGAACCCCGTGGCGAGCGACCGGCGCGCCCCGAAGACGACGCCGGCCCAGACGTCCGAGCCCTGGTCGGTCGTGCCGAAGAGGTGGTGCCATGACGGCGGCTCACGGGTCGCGTAGCTGAAGTTCGTCGCGGAGGACGCGCTCGCGACGAACGGCGCTATCACCGCGAACAGCACGAACAGGAACAGGATCCCCAGCCCGATCTGGGCCTTCGGGTTCCGAAGCATTAGCGTCAGCCAGCTCGGCAGCTTGATCCGCCGCCGCGATGACGTCGGCGCCGCGAGCGGCTCGAGCGGGCCGGGCTGCTGGAGCTCGGTCTGGAGCTGCGTCATCGCGTCACGAGGCGCGGATGCGCGGGTCGAGGACGAGGTTGACGAGGTCGATGATGAAGATCGCGACGATCGGGCAGACCGCGAACACGAGCAGCAGCGCCTGTGTCAGCGGCAGGTCCTTGCCGAGCGCCGCTTGCTGCAGCGTGAAGCCGGCGCCCGGATAGCTGAAGACGAGCTCGACGAAGATGACGCCGCCGACCGCCGTCGCGAACTGCGGCGCGAAGCCGTTCAGCGGAGGCAGGATGGCGTTTCGCGCCGCGTAGCGCGTCATCACGCGGCGGTCCTTCAGACCCTTCGCGTGTGCCATCGCGACGTAGTCCTCGCTGATCGTGTTGATCATGACCGTTCGCATGTTCAGGACCCAGCCGCCGGCGAACGCGAGCACGATCACGAGCGCGGGGAGGATGCCGTGGTCGATCGCGCTCGAGAAGAACGTCCAGTTGAAGCCGGGGGTGAGGTCCGTGCCGTAGGCGTGCTGGATCGGGAACCAGCCGAGCCTCAGTCCGAAGAGGTAGACGATCAGGAGCGCGGTGAAGTACGCGGGGAAGGCGCCGAGCGCCATGAAGAGCGGCACGAAGATCGTGTCGAACCCGCCGCCGCGCCGCCAGGCCGCGAACATGCCGATCGTCGTGCCGAGGATGAACGCGAGACAAAACGCGATGCCGACGAGCGCGATCGACCACGGAAGCGTCCGTCCGATCACCTCGGAGACAGGAGTGGGGTAGTTCGAGGTGGAGATGCCGAAGTTGAAGTGCGCCGCGTGCTGGAGGTACTGCCAGTAGGCGCTGGGGAGCGACACGTTCTTGCCGCCGAAGATCTTCTCGTAGGTCAGGATGATCCCCGGGTTCTGCTGGATCTGCTGCGGGCTCAGGTGCTGGAGGATGCCGCCGATCGGGCTGCCCGGCATCAGCTGCGGGATCAGGAACGTCAGCGTGAGCGCCATCCAAAGGGCGAACACGTAGAAGGCGAGTCGACGCAGGAACCAGCGCATGTGTTGGTCAGAAATGTACGTGGGGGGTGGAGCGAACTCCACCCCCCACGAACCTGGCGCGTTTAGGCGCCTGCCTTGCCCCCAGGGGCAATGCGGGTGAACTGTAGGAGGTTATCCGGGTAGTTCGTGAAGATCGGCTGCGCGTAGTCGTTCTTCGGCGACGAGAAGCCGTGGAAGTACTTCGTGCTGTACGTCGACCACTGCGGAGCCAGGTAGATCGGGATGATCGGCTGGTCCTTGAGGAACAGGTTGCCCAGCTTGACGAAGTCCGCGCGCTGCGTCTTCGAATCCAGCGAGGACCTGAACTGGTTCAGAGTCGACTGGGACGCGGAGTCGTAGAAGTGCGCCCAGTTGCTCGTTGCGGTCGCGTCCTGCCCAGGCGCCGTGTACTGCGACTGCGACAGGTTGGCGTTGAAGTACCCGTACGGGGTGCTTCCGGCGACGTTCTCCCAGAGCAGCGTCGGGTTCTTCGTCGTCGACGCGTTCGGGTACCACGAGTTCCAGTCGGGCTCGAGCACCTCGCTCGAGTTGATCCCGATCGCCTGGAGGTTCTTCGCGATGATCTGGTCCGAGGCGACCCAGTCCGACCAGCCCGAGATCACGTGGATGTCGAGCGAGACGGGATTGCCCTTCGGATCGAGCAGCTGGCTGCCCTTGTAGGTGAAGCCGGCCGCCGTGAGCGTGGACTTCGCCTTCGCCGGGTCGTAGGTCGCCGCGGCCTTCGCAGCAGCCTTCAACGCGGGCGTGTACCAGTTCGAGAAGAGCCCGTTCAGGCCGATAGCGTCGGCGGGCGGGCCGTAGCCGTACTCACCGAGCTTGTAGACGGAGTTGCGGTCGATCGCCAGGCTGACGGCCTTCCGGAACGCCACCAGGCTGAACGGGTACTGCGTGTCGTCGAACACGAGCGACTGCGCGAACGTGTTCACCGGGTAGAAGTAGTGGAAGTGCGCCGAGTCCTTCGAGTCGTACGCCGACGCGGCGTTCGGCACGAAGTTGTGGGTCCAGTCGACCTGACCGCTCTGGATCAGCGCCAGCGCCGCGTCGTTCGAGGCAGCCTGGACGTACTGGAGGCAGGGCACCTTCGGTGCGCCGGCCATCCAGTAGTTCGGGTTCTTCCCGAGCACGTAGGACTGCGTCGAGAACAACGCGACCTGGTTGAACGGGCCCGAGCCGACCGGGTGCGGGTCGGTGAACGTCGACGGGTTCGAGACCTTCGACCAGATGTGCTTCGGGATGACGATCACGCCGTTCAGCGTCACCGGGATGAAGGTCGAGTCGACCGTCTTCAGGTTGATGACGACCTGGTACAGGCCCTTCGCCTTGATCGACGCGACGTTCGAGTCGGGCTTGGTGTAGCTGATCTGGTCCAGGACGCTCGACTGCTTGCCGGCCGTCAGGGTGTAGACGACGTCGGCCGAGGTGAGCCGCTGGCCGTCGCTCCACTTGGCGTTCGTGCGCAGGTTCAGCGTCAGGGTCTTGTTGCCGTTCGACCACTTCCAGCTCTGCGCGAGCCAGGGGTAGGTGTGACCGCCGCCCGCGACCGTCGTGATGATCAGCGGCTCGTAGATCGCGCCCTTGACGACCGCGCCGGCCGGCGTGCTCGTCGAGACGAACGGGTTGAAGTTGCGGACGAACGCGGGATCGCCCGATCCCGTCATGACGACGCACTTATGGCTTGCGGCGGTGCTGCCGATCGCTGTTGGAGTGCTGCTGGACGCCGCGAAGGCAATTGCGGCGGCGACGAGCGCAGCGAGGATCAGTGCTCCTCCGACACCAGCGACTAGGCCGAGGCGGCGGGTGGAGCGGATGTGACGTGACATCTGCCGTTCCTTTCTCGCCCAGCGTCGGGCGAAGAGACATCAGACCGGGGGGTCGCGTACTACCGGAAATTCCCGGAAACGGTAAACAGGTCTCAACCTCCATGTCAAGAGCAGATTCCCCGAACCGGCCGCTATGAGCCGAAATAAACTTGGACTTCCGTTCCGGAAACGCTTACGGTNNAACGATGGCCCAACTCGACCCGAGACCCGACCAGAAATTTCGCGGCCGCGCCACGATCCGCGACATCGCCGACCTCGCCGGCGTGTCGATCGCGACGGTCTCCCGCGTCCTGAACGATCGCCCCGACGTGGCGCGCGAGACCCGCGAGAGCGTCCTCCAGGTCGTCCGCGAGCACGGGTTCAGCACGAACCGGGGCGCGCGCGGGCTGTCGAGCGGGCGGACGGGACTGATCGGTCTCACCCTCCCGCTTGTCGCGGACGCGTACTTCGGCCCGATACTGAGCGGTGCCGCCGAGGCACTGCACGAGCGGGACATGCGGATCGTGCTCGCGCCGACCTTGCACGAGCACGACCGCGAGGTGTCGCTGCTCGAGCGGTTGATGCGCGGGACGACCGACGGTGCGATCTTGATGCTGCCGGAAGAGTCGGCCGACGAGCTGCGCACGCTCCAGCACCAGGGGTTCCCGTTCGTCGTCGTCGACCCACGCGAGACGCCGCCCGACGGCATCGCCTGCGTCTCGGCGATGCACGCTGCGGGGGCGAAGGAGGCGACCGAGCACCTGCTCGCTCTCGGACACCGGCGGATCGGCGCGATCGCCGGCCCCTCGGGCTGGTATGCGACCGAGGAGCGGCTGATCGGCTTTCGCTCGGCGCTGGCCGGCGCAGGGATGCTGCTCGACCCGGAGCTCGTCGCCTACTCCGACTGGCGGATGCCGCGCGGCACCGAAGCCGCGGAGCAGCTGCTCTCGTTGCCGCACCCGCCGACTGCGATCTTCGGGTTCAACGACAACGTCGCGATCGGCGCGTTGCACGCCGCCCAGAGGCGTGGGCTCTCCGTTCCCGACGATCTGTCGATCGTCGGCTTCGACGACACGGAGCTGACGACGATCGTCACGCCGCACCTGACGTCGGTCAGGCAGCCGCTCGCCGAGCTCGGCCGGACCGGTGTGAGCCTGCTGATCCGCATCATCGAAAAGCAACGGGTCGATGCCTTGCGCATGGAGCTTGCGACGAAGCTCGTCGTGCGCGAATCGACGGCACCGCCTCGGACGTAGATCATGCGGCTCGCAATCGTCGCGGTGCTCGCCGCCGGCGGTATTGCGATCGTCGCCGCGTTCGCGCTCGGAGGCGGGCCGGCCAACGCGTACGACGTGCACGCGCTCGTGGCCGACCGGGCACAACTTGCGCCGCACGTCGACACGCAGCTGGTGAACGCGTGGGGCCTCGTGGCCACGCCGACCGGGCCGTGGTGGACTGCGAACGAGGCGAGCTCGACGAGCACGCTCTTTTCGGCCGCCGGCCGCAAGCAGCTGCTGACGGTTCACGTCACCGGCGGTCCGACCGGTATCGCCTCGTACGCCGGCAAGGGGTTCCTTGTCTCGGGGGGCGGCGCGTCGGACCCGGCGCGCTTCATCTACGCCTGCGAGGACGGGAAACTGCGCGCGTGGACGCCGACGGTGCCGACGGGCTGGTCGACCCAGTCGGAGATCGTCGTCGACGACTCCGCCCACGCGGCAGTGTTCCGCGGCGTCACAGTCGACGGTGACCGCGTCTACGCGACCGACTTTCACAATGCGCGCGTCGAAGTGTTCGACGCGCGCTGGCACCGTGTGCGCCATCCGGGCGCGTTCGTCGACCGGTCGATTCCGGAGTGGTATGCGCCGTTCGGCATCCAGGCGATCGGCGGCGACGTGTTCGTTACCTACGTCTATCGCGCACCGGTGAACGGCAACGACGCGCCGACGGGCGGCTACGTCGACGAGTTCGACCGCGACGGCCGGCTGGTCGCGCGCATCGGGCACGACGGGGTGCTGAACGCGCCGTGGGGGATGGCCATCGCGCCGCGCTCGTTCGGGCGCTTCGGCGGCGACCTGCTGATCGGCAACTTCGGAGACGGGCGCATCAACGCCTACCGCCGAAGCGCGAACGGCTGGTCGTACGACGGGACGCTGCACGACAGCCACGGGAAGTCGCTCGTCGTGAACGGGCTCTGGGGGCTCGCGTTCGGGAACGGCGGCATGGCCGGCCCGGCGGGCACGCTCTTCTTCACGTCGGGGCCTCATGCCTGGTACGGCGAGACGGAGCTCCGCGTCCACGGGCTGCTCGGTTCGATCACCGCCGCGTGATTGATCGGAACGTCTAGGTGGCGCTGTTGCGTAGGACGATGCTGTCGTCGACGGTGTAGGGGCTCGTCGACGATGCGTTCGACTTGACGTTGACCGGGAAGTGAACCTGCAGCGTCGCCAGCGTCGAGTTGGCCGAGTTCTCGGCTGTGTACGTCGGGAAGACCGCGGCGACCGTGATGTAATCGGCGTATCTCCTCCCGCCGGCCGCCAAGGCGAGGGCGACCGTCGCCGGGCAGGTCGAGCCGGGGACGCGATAGAGCGCGTAGCGATGACCCGAGCCGATCGTGCACCAGGTGACGTACGTGGGCGCCGAGCACGGGGTGGCAGGCGGCTGAGGCGGCGGATTCGCGGTCGGCATGTCGAGCGTCACCGACGACGTCGTGTACCCGGCGTACAGGCCGCAGGCGCTGTGCCCCTCACGGCGCAGCTCAACGAGCGCCAGGTTCAGGTTGACCTGCGCCTGGAAGCGCGAGTTGAGGTCGTTCTGGGAATTGATGCCCGAGACGAAGAGGGTGGAGATACCGCCCAGGACCGTGCCGAGAATCGCCATCGTGACGACGAGCTCGACGAGGGTGAAGCCGCCCTCCTCTTGCCGGGCTCGGCCTGCGCGCGCGCGCAGGCGCTTGACGGCCGGCGCACGCATCGCGGCTAGCCGCTCTGGGCGCTGACGTTGAGCGAGAAGTCGGTCGCGCTCGCGGTGCTCGAGTACGACATCCCGTCGGTGAGATTCCCTACCGATGGGAAGGTGTAGAACGTCGGGTTGTAGGTCTCGTGGGCCAAGTTGATCGTTTGGCAGATCACCGGGCCGCTGTCCTGGAACTCCTGGTGGATCCAGCACTCGCCGTTCGAGAAGAGGATCCCCTGGAAGCCGCCGACGAGGTGCCCGTCGTAGCAGTTCGGCTTCGCGCCGCTGCAGGTGGTGCCGCCCTGGTCGTATTCGTTGCAGCCCGAGGCGCCCTTCATGCAGTCAGACATGAGCACCATCATGTTCTGGCTCGGGTTCCAGCTGTTCATGTTCTCGTTGCAGGCCGTGGCGTAGGTATTCCCCGTTCCGCCGGCGCAGACGAGCGCGTCGATCTCGTCGTCGTGTGACGACATGAGCGTTCCGCGGCCGAAGTAGTGGACGATCTCGCCGTCCTGGTCGAAGCGGAAGTTCCCGTCGAAGAAGATCGTGCCGTAGATGTCCATCCGGTGCGAGCCGTCCCACTTCAGCATGCCCATGAGGACGCCGTTTTGCCAGACCTCGCAGTCGTATGGCGCACCGGGTGGCGCCACTTCGCCGTTGACGGTGAGGCTGGCGTCCGGCCCCGTCGTCGTCGATGCGTTGTTGTCGAAGTACGACGTCGAGACACCCGGGTTCGCGTTCGTGCAGAAGTGCTTCGGGCCGGGCATCGCGTTCGCCCACCAATAGTTGAAGTCGACGACGGGCATGGCGAGGTCCGGGTTGTTCGCCGGAGTGTCGGTCTTGACCGTGGTGGCGTAGACCTTGTCGGACCCGCTGCACGGACTGACCGGCGCGTTATCGGTGGGGCCCTGGCAGCCGACACCGACGTCCGCAAGCGCGATCGGCGATCCGGACGTTCCGATCGTCGCGCCCGTCGTGTAGTAGACGGTCACGGTCACGGCGTTGACGGAGGCGATGAGGCCGCACGTCGTGCACGTGCTCTTGGCAACGAGCCGGATGCCGAAGTTGGACGCGTTGATTTGCGCAGGGGTCCACGTCGTGCCCCACAGGTCGCTCGAGGTTCCGTAGGCCTGCGTCCCGTCTGCGGTCGGCCAGTTCGTCCCGGTGATGGCGTGGTCGGTGCCGGTCGTTGCGCCCGCTTTGAGCGCCTGGATGTGGTAGTCGTTGATGTGGTTCGCGGCCACGCTCGCGCTCGCATGCCGGACGATGCTGACCGCGAACCCGAGGACCGTCGCGGTGCTCGGCACGCTGAACCCCAAGCCCGTGAGGTCGAGGTTCGCGCTGGTCGCAGCGTTCGCGAGGCTGGAGGTGACGGCATACTTCGCGTCGTTCACTTCCGCATAGCTCGAGTTCGTCCAGCCGCTGTTGTTGCTGGCCGTGCCCGGAGTCTTCGTGAACGGCGGGTCGATGTAGATGTGGCCGCCGGCCATGATGTTCGTGTTGGCCCCGGTGACGGTCGCGCCGTCAATTAGGCAGATGTCGCCCTTGCTCGCGAAGTTCGTCGGCACGCTGTCGGTGTCGAGCGTCAGGCAGGTCGAGGTGCTGTTCTGGTAGAACCGCGACCACGAGCTGCCGCTCGTCCCGTTGTTCCCGGTGACACCGACGCTGCGCGTGAGCGTGCGCTTCACGGTGGACACGCCGCTCACAGGGACGCTGCCGGTCGAGGTGATCGTCCAGTAATACGTGTTATGGCTCGTGTCGAGCGTCCCCGAATAGGTGACGGAGCCGGTCGTGTAGCAGGTCGGCACCTCGTTCGGGTTCGAGCCCGGGCACTTCGGCACGACGACCGCCGGGGATGCGGGCAAGATCGTCGTCACGCGCGGGTCGGTCGCTCCATAGATCTTTGCGACCGCTGTGTTGATCCCGGCCTCCGCGAGTGAGTACGCCTGCTGGTCGGCGCTGGAGCGCGCGGACGTGCGGGCGCTCCCTGCGCTGAAATAGAGCACCGAGGTGGTCATGATCGCGAGCGCGGTCGAGACGAGCATCGCGAAGACGAGCGCAATGCCGTCCTCGTCTTTGAGCCGCCGCAGTGACCGGGCTCCGATGTGGCGCAGGGATTCCTTCATCGCCGTATCACCTGAGTCGGCTCGAACGCCTCTTCCCTCAAGTGCCCGAGTGCCCCATTCGAGGGACATAGGCCCCAGCAGCGGCCCCTCACCCGCCCGGACGTCAAGTCCGGTTCGCTTTCTGCCGACAGGCAGAGGATGGTGAGGTCGATCGTCTCGAGGCTCCGCGGCGACGCCGGCCAAGGCCTGGTGGAGCTGCTGATTGCGGTGCTCTTCCTGAACGTCGCGTTGCTGGTGCTCGTCTCCTCCTACAGCTCCGCCACGGTCGCGATCAACCGGGCGAGCCGGATCTCGACCGCTGGCGTCGTCGCCGATTCGCAGATGGAGCGATATCGCGGGATGACGTGGGACTGGATCGGCCTCGACACGTCGGCCGCGACCGACTCGACCTATACCTCCGACGTCGCCTGCGTGGGCGGCGCTGGGTGCTCGAACGTCGCGCCCGCGACCGGGGTGACCACCTGTCAGAGCGGCGGCCCCGTCTACGCGGCCTTCCCGAAGAACTGCGCGCCCACCCAGCCCATCGTCGGCCCCGACGGGCGGACGTACCGGCTCGACACCTACATCCGGGTGATCACCGTGGCGACTGGCAACCCGCGTCAAACCAAGCTCGTCGATGTCGTCGTCCGGGACCCCTCGGCCGGCAATCACGTGCTCGCTCGTGAGGAATCCAACTTCGACTACTGCACGGCGCTGCCGGACCCCTCGGGCACCGGCGAACTCTGCTAGGCGGACAACCGCCGCCGGACATTCTTGCCGCATTTGCAGCGGCTTGACGTAATCTTGCAACGTGGCGGGTTACGGTTCGATCGGTCGAAAGGGAGACGACACCACTGCTCGTCTATGACGGCGATTGCTCGTTCTGCAGCTCGAGCGCCCGGTGGCTTGCCGCTCGCTGGCAGGGGTCTCAGCAAGCCGTCGCCTGGCAACACCTGAGCACCGACCAGCTCGAACGCCTCGGCCTGACCCTCGATGACGTGCGCCGGGCTGCGTGGTGGATCGATTCCTCCGGGCGCCATTCGCGCGGCCACCTGGCCATCGCTCGCTCCCTGCAAGCCGCGCACGGGTGGCCTTCATTGATCGGCCAGATCTTGCTCATCCCACCGTTTCGCTGGTTCGCGGCTGGTGCGTACCCACTGCTCGCCCGCTTGCGCCACCGCTTACCTGGTGGAACGCCCGCGTGTCGAATGTGAGCTTCGACAAGAACTCGTCAATCAACGATCAACGCCGCTCGGAAGCGGCGCTGATGTGGCTCGAATGTTGATGGACCTAACCGGGCAGCTTTCAAACCTTCCGGAATCTCTTCGGACGCTGTTCGCGGCCGCCTAGTGTCCCATTTCCGAAGAGCGTCTAGTTTCCGAAGAGCGTCTAGGAGAAGCGGCCTGGCCGTCGTGGCCGGGGCCGCTTGCTCCTGATCAGTCGATGAAGCTGACGGTGTGGGTGGTCGGATCGCGTCCGGGGCTACTGCGACCAGGCGCTCGAGAAGCTCACGCGGTCGTTCCACCCCGTTAGGTACAGCTCGGCCCGTAGCGCTGCGCTGATGCCGCCGACGCAGCCGGCGAGACACGCGCAAAGAGCGTGGCGCTGGTCGATCTCGCCTGGGTCACCACACACCAAGGCGACGGCGCCACCGCGGCCGAGCTCGCTCGGCAAGCGGTCGTCGCGTTCGAGGCGACTGGTGACCTCCGCGGTGTGCATCGGGCGCCCGGATCGAAGCTCAGGGGATTACGGCTATCTATTTCCGTTTCGACGACCTCGTCGCAGAAGCCGCCGCCTGCGTCCGCGAGACCTCGGCGAGGTCGAGCACGCTCGTCAAACGGCAGCCGGCCGCGCCGTTTCGTTGGAGGAGACGGCTCGGCTCGCGCTCCAGGTCGCAGCACGCGCCGGCGCTGCGGTCGCTTCCCGCGTCGAGCTGGGATCTTCACCGGCGACGACCGCCAGCGTCTGACGTCTCGCCTCGTCAGCCGCGCACAGCAAGCAGCTCCCACGGGCCGGGCACCCCTTTGAGCTCGTGCTGCCCTCGGCTCTCGAATTCGAGGCCAGAGCCGACGACGAGGTCGACGATCGTGCGCGAGACGAGCACCTCGCCCGAGCCGGCGACGCTGCAGACGCGTTGCGCCAGGTGGACGGCCAGGCCCGCGATGTCTCCGGCGCCGTTGTCGCTCCGCAGCTCGACCTCGCCGATGTGCACGCCCGCGCGGACGTCGATGCCGAGCGTGCTCGCTCCCTGGCCGATCGCCTGGGCGCACTGCACGGCTCACGCGGGCCCGTCGAAGGTGGCGAGGATGCCGTCGCCCGTGTTCTTGATCAGGCGGCCGCCGTAGCGNNGCGTTGCGCCAGATCGTCGTGCTGATCGAGGAGAGCCTTCCAACGCCGGTCGCCCAGCTGCGCCAGCTGCCGGGTCGAGTCGACGATGTCGGTGAAGAGGACTGCGGCGAGCATCCGGTCGTACGGGCGAGGCGAGCGCGTGCCGGTGAGGAACTCCTCGATCTCGTCGGCGATCGCGTCGGCGTGCTGCGTGTAATAGAAGTGGTCGGTGCCCTCGAACTCCACCATCCGCGCTCCCGGAATGCGCTCGGCCATGTAGCGCGCGTACACGACCGGGACCATCCGCTCGTCGGTTCGGTGCAGGATCAGCGTCGGCGCGTGCACGAGCGGCAACGCCGGCCGCGCGTCGATGTCCGCCAAGGAAGTCAGGAGCTCCATCGCAGCCCCCGGGCTCGCCGCTAGCCGCTGGAAGTGGCCGTGGAACGCGCGCGCCTGCGGGTCGTCCGCGATGCCACTGCCGGCTCCTCCCACTGCACCTCCAGGTGCGAGATGAAGCCCGGAACGACAACCAGGTCAAAGTCGCCGGCGCCGCAGACCTGGTAGGCCACGTGCACGCCGTCGTCGGCCTTGGCATAGCGTGTTTCGACCACCTCGGCCACCGACCAATCTCAGCAGCAGCAGACGCCCTGTGTCAACCGACGCGACAGGGCCGATGCCGAGGCTCGAGCTTCGTGAAACCGCGCCGGCGGGTTAGACTCGCGTCCCATGCTGAAGAAGAACGCGAAAATCGAGAAGCTGAAGCAGGTGCCGCTCTTCTCCGAGTGCTCGAGCGCCGAGCTCGCTCGGATCGCCTCCGTGGCCGACGAGATCTCTTTCCGTGCCGGGCGGACACTGATGAAGGAGGGCGCTCCGGGGCGCGAGTTCGTCGTCGTGCTGGAAGGGACTGTCGAGGTCAGGAAGCGCGGTCGCAAGGTGCCGATCAAAGGCGGCGACGACTTCTTTGGCGAGATGGCACTTCTCACGGACGCGCCGCGGAACGCAACGGTGACGACGACCTCCGAGGTACAGGCGCTCGTGGTCACCGACCGAGCGTTCCGGCGGCTGCTGGACGACTCGCCGCAGATCCACCGGAAGATCCTCGCCGCTCTCGCGGCGCGGATCGACGACACCGCCGGAGCCGCACGCCACCGTAGCTGGCTGCCCCTGGGCACCTGCACGCGCGAGCGCTAAGCAGCGGTTGGCTTGTCGGCTGCTTGCAGCAAGGACCCGATCGAAATCGGCGGGCCTGCGGCGCGGCACGCGGGGCTCAGCGACCTCGGCGCGCTCCTATGAACACCTCTCGCGCTTGGAGCGGCGGCGCCGGAGGTTTGAGTGACGGCGGTTCGCTCCTCGAGCGACCGGAATAGCGGAAGGTGCCTCTAAGCAGGCACGTCGTTGTATTTCCCGCAACGGACGGATGGAGCTAGGCGGGCTCGAACCGCCGACCTCCTGGGTGCGATAACGCAGGCAGTCCAGCCTTGTCGGCTGGGTTGGCTTTGCTGAGCCAGCACGCGGCGGACGAGATTGGCCTCGGGGACACCATCTGGTAGCTCGATGGGTAGCTCGGCTGCTCGCCGAGAGGCTTTCGCTATGTGCGCTCGGAGGGGGCGACGCCGTACGGCGTCAGCGTTTGGCGGCACCAGCCGATCGGGTGACGTCGCAGATGTCCCCGTACGAGCTTTCCCGGACGACGCGCCGCCGCCGCCGGTGTGAGATTCAATGCGAACAAAGGAAGCAACGTGAATCCACCGTGGAGCGCCTACGTGCTCGGCCTCGTCTTCCTGACCTGGCTCGGTGTCACGCTGTTCGTTCTGCTGACGCGGCTGATCTACGACGTGCAGATGAGGTTCGTCAGAACCGCGGGGAGGCTCGCCGAACGGCGCGCCGGGCCAGTGGCGAACGATGCGGCCGAGCTCGAGCGGACGCTGCGCAGGCTGCCGCACTGGACGATCGAGCGCGTTGCCGCGGATACCGCCACAGCGCCGGCGCTCGCCTCCGTCTTTGCCCGGCACGCAACCTCCCGGAACGAGGCGCGTCTGTGCGTAGCCGCCGCCCACCACACGAGCGAGATGTCGAAGTGGCGACGCGTCGCCGCGCTGCGCATTCTCGCCCGATCCGGCTCGGATGCCGCCCTGCCGCTACTCGAGCAGGCGCTCTCGGAAGCCGACGCGGACGTCCTGAACGCGGCGCTTGCAACGCTCGGCGACATCGGCGACGAGCGCGCCGCCGCCATCCTCGTCCAGGCCCTGCGTGACGGCGCAGGCCCGCGTTCGCGCATTGCCACTCAGCTCGACGAGTTCCCGCTCGACATCGGTGGGCTGCTGTTGCCGCTGCTGCGAGATTGGGACGCCGCCGTGCGCTACTGGGCCGTAAAGCTGTTGGCGCGCTACCGGACGCTTGCCTCGCTACCGCTCGAGCTCGTCACTCTCGCTGGCGACGAGGACCCCGCTGTTCGCGCCGCGGTTGCCGAAACGCTCGGCACCGTGGGTGGGCCGGCGGCGACCTCGATCGCGATCGAGTTGCTCGCCGACGAGATTCCGTTCGTGCGGGCGCACGCGGCGCGTGCGCTCGGCGCACAGGACCGGCCCGAGCTGGCGGCCCTGGTGGCGAAGCTGCTCGCAGACGAGAACTGGTGGGTGCGGGCCGGGGCCAAGCATGCGCTCGAGCAGCTCGGATCCGGAGCAACACGTTACGTCGTTCCGTACCTCGAGTCTCCGGACGCATTCGCGCGCAACGGGGCAGCCGAGGTGCTGCAGAACACCGGTATGGTCGATCGGCTCGCACACGAAGTAGCCGACCACCCGGAGAGCGAGCCAACGCGCCGTCTCCTCCGCTCCATCGTCGAGGCGGGCGGCGACTGGTTCGAGGAAGCGCTAGTCGCCCGGGCGAAAGGCGACGAGCAGCGAATCCACGCGCTGCTCGAGGATGTGCGGCGGTGAGCACCCGGCGCCGGCTTTGGCGGGCCGAGCTCCTCTTGTCCGTGGTCGCGCTCGGCGCACTGGGCGGCGTCCTGCTGGGCGGCGAGCTCGTGCAGGCGAACGAGTCGCTCAGAGCGTGGGCGGACGGCCGCTTTGCGGCAGCCCTCGGCTGGTGCGCGTTCACCTGCCTCCTCTACTTCCTCGCGGTCTTCGTCGCCAACGGGCTGCTCCTCTTCTTCGCCGCCGCCGAAAGCGCGATGCGCAAGAGACAGCGCAGCAGCGAAGACTTCGAGGCGCTCGAGGCGTCCCGCTTCACGATCCCCGTCTCGATCATGTCGCCCATCTACAACGAGGAGCTGGATGCGGTCGCCTCGATCCGCACGCTACTCGAGCAGGATTACCCCGAGTTCGAGCTGATCGTGGTTGACGACGGCTCCACCGACGGCACGTTCGAGCGGCTCGACGAGGCGTTCGCGCTCGAGGAGGTCGAAATCTTCTTCCGCCGCATCTTCCACACCGAACCGCTCGTGGGGGTCTTCCGTAGCCACGCTGAGCCGCGGCTGACGGTCGTCCGCAAGCGCAACGGCGGCAAGGCCGACGCGCTCAACTGCGCACTCAATTTCGCCCGCTACCAGTACGTCCTCTGCGTCGACGGCGACACGATGTACCGCCGCGAGGCGCTCCTGCTCGGGATGCGGCTGGCGATGCGCGACCCGGCGCGCATCGTCGGCGTCACCAGCATGGTGGCGTTGAGCTTTCATCCAGAGGGAATGCACGCGCAGCCTTCGGGCCGGCGCTCGCTCGACCGCAGCCCGTTCAGTGTGTTCCAGCATCTCGACTACCTACGCGCGTTCCTCGGGTCGCGGCTCGGTTGGAGCCATCTGCGCTTCATGCTCTGCTCGGTCGGTGCGTTTTCGATCTGGCGCCGCGACATCCTCGAGGAGCTGGGCGGCTTCTCGCGCGCGTTCAGCTGCGAGGACATCGAGTTGACCTTCCGCGTCCACGAACGCTTCCTCCGCGAGGGCCGCGCGTACGAGGTCCTGTGCATGCCGGAGACGGTCGGCGCGACGGAGGCCCCGAGCAGCGTGCGCAGCCTGGTCAGACAACGAGCGCGCTGGCAGCGGGCGATCATGGAGACACTGGTCGCCTACCGGCGCATGTTCGGCAACCCCCGCTACGGCAGAGTGGGCATGCTCGGACTGCCCTTCTACGTCCTGAGCGAACTGCTCGCACCCTTGTTCGAGCTGCTGTCGCTGCTCACGCTCGTGCTCGCAGTGTGGACCGGGGCCGTGAGCTGGGAGTTGTTCGCGGTCGTGCTCGGCCTGCTCGCGTTCTCGAACGCGACGCTGACGAGCGCCGCGGTGCTGTTCGACGACTGGACCGCGCGCGACTACCGGTCCGAGTCAGTGCTGCGGATGATGATCGCAGGCCCGTTCGACCTGTTCCTCTACCGACCGCTGATCATGATTGCCCGACTCTACGGGGTCTGGGGCTTCCTCCGCGGCCGCCGCGACTGGGACAAGTTCGCACGCAATCCACGCTCCGAAACATCTCCGGCCAGAATCCGCTTCTCGGCCACGGCTGGTCTGGGCGACCGAGGTCAGAGCGAACAAGCTCACGGAAATCGCCGCAAGGCGGCTTTTTGCAGGGCAGCAGAGCGCTGATCCTGATTCTGCTGAGTGCGAGTCTGGGTGTCGTCGGCCCAGCTGTCGCCGGTCCGGTCTCGGCGTCAGCCGGGTGTGGGGTGCGTTAACTCGGTTCGCGGCTTGGGACGTGCGTGTCGGCCGTAGAGTCGTCGGCCCGTCCCGCTGATTCCGAGGAGTTGGTTCTTGTTCTGGTCGTTCTCCTATCTGGTGTGCCGCTGCCTGCTCCAACTCGTGTTGCTTCGCCGTCGCTCTGAGGCGTTCAAGGAGCTGGAGATCGTCGTGCTCCGGCACGAGCTCTCGGTGCTGCGGCGTCAGGCAAGGCGACCGCAGCTCACGATGGCCGATCGCGTCTTTCTTGCTGCAGCAAGTCGGTTGTTGCCGCGGTCGCGCTGCGATCGTTCCTGGTCACGCCGGCGACGCTGCTGCGTTGGCACCGACGTCTCGTCGCGCGCCGCTGGACGTACTCCAATCGGAGCGGCCGGCCTCCGATCGGCGACGAGATCCGCGAGCTGGTGCTGCGGTTGGCGCGGGAGAACCCGCGCTGGGGCTACTAGCGGATCGCGGGCGAGCTGAACGGCCTCGGCATGATCATCTCCGCCACGACGGTGCGGAAGATCCTGCGGAGGGCGGGACTTGGGCCTGCCGGCCAGCGCCCGGGACTCTCCTGGCGTGCTTTCCTACGAGGGCAAGCCGCGAGCCTGCTCGCGGTCGACTTCTTCACCGTCGAGACGATCTCGCTGCAGCGGCTCTATGTGCTGTTCTTCATCGAGCTCGACAGCCGGCGCGTACACCTTGTCGGCTGCACCGCGAACCCGACCGGCGTCTGGGTCACCCAGCAAGCTCGCCAATTTGCCTGGACGCTCCAGCAGCAGCCATCGCCGTTTCGATTCCTGATCCGCGACCGCGACAGCAAGTTCACCCGCGACTTCGACGCCGTCTTCGCAAGCGAAGGCATCGAGATCATCAAGACACCGGTGCGAGCGCCGAAGGCGAACGCGATCGCCGAACGATTCGTCCGCACCGTCCGCGCCGAGTGTCTCGACTGGCTACTGATCATGAACCGACGCCACCTCGATCGTGTACTCCGCGTCTTCGCCGACCACCACAACACCCATAGGCCACACCGCTCACTGAATCTCTCGCCACCCGAGCCATCCGAGCAGACGGTCCGTGCCGTGCACCCATCTACCGCCCCCATCGAGCGGCGCGTCCGGCTCGGCGGCCTCATCCACGAATACAACCTCGCAGCATGAAACCGAGTTTGCGCACCCCTCAGAGAAGTAATGGCAACAACCAGCAGGATCTGCGGAGAACTCGCCAAGGTCGGCGTCGGCAAACTGCTTCAACCAGGCTCGCGACTGGCAGGTGTTGTTCGAGTCCGTTCAAGTGGACCTTGCAGCGCAGTTTTCGAACCTCGCCCTGCCTTGAGGTTCATGCCCGCTCAAGCCGAACCTAAGCGACAATCACGAATGAGGTCTCCCTCGTCGAGACGCAATCGGACCTCGTCGAGAAGCGCCATCGATGTCTCGCTGTCTGGGTACGCGTCTGTTAAGCCGCGCCGATGCTGCAGGGCTTGATCGATGACGGACGCGTCGGCGACGCGTGAGCGTGCCCATTCAGCTCCCTCAGTCTTCGAGCAGATGACGTTCTCGTCGACGAACCTCCATGCGCGCGCAGCATTGAGTACTTGATAGCTGGGTGATGCGTGCCGAGCTGCCCACGCGAGCTCATCTCGGAATGCTCGCAGCAGAAGATGGCGCGGCACCTCCGGAAAGACCTCTGAAGCTGGTGGCCCGGCAAGCGTGATCCCATGTGCCTTGAGAACCGCATAGTGCATAACAAGGTCAGTGTCGCCCTTATGTCCGTGGCCATCGACGAACTTCTCCGTTCTGTTCCGGCTATCGGTGGCGACGTGAACTTCAAAGAGCGGAGATTCAGCGACCGTGCCGAGACTCTTCCTATCAACGACGTGGAACTCGAGCCCAGCCGCAGGACACGGCAGCGCGGCCGGAGACAGCTCTTCTCGAAGCCGAGTTCGCTCGTCTCCCGATAGCCGAGCCGAAGACACCGCAATGATGTCAATGTCGCTGCGACTCGGAGTGAAGTCGCCAAGTGCGCCGGATCCGTGCAGGTACACACCCTCGAGCTTCGGTTCGAGGACACGCTTTAGACGGAGGACGAGTTCGGTCACATAGCGGCTGCTTTCGGGCCCCAGCAAAGATGCCACTTCAATCGGCTCGTCAAAGCCGCGGCCAAGTCGTTCCTTCATAAGCTCATTTTCTCAGGAGTCGTCAATTTTGCCAACGACTCGCCGACCTACCTAGTGCTTTGCACGAAGCGCTGCAATAGAGAGTTAAAGGAGGGTGCATCTTGAACTCGGTGAGTTGCGCCCACGACCGTCTCGCGCTGTGCGCCGATTAGATCAGCCAGCCGGTCCGCAACGACCTCGTACATGGCGTCGGATCCACCGGTTACGACTAGCTTCTTGAATCCTGCACTGCCGAGCGCCCTAATCGGCAGATGAGCAGTCCACGGCAGGCGCTGCCGTCGGAGGAGTTCCATTCGAAACGTTTCTTCGTCAGTTAACCGCCGAGGTTTATTGGGAGCACCACGGGCTGCTCGGAAGGCCACATTAAGCTCCTGAGTTGATAGGCGGTTGCTCTCTTTGAACACAGCTCCGACTGCATCGATGTGAGCTCTAACAAGACGGCTCATCGTTAGCGACGCTCATAGCAGCCGGCTCAATAAGCAACAACGACCCAATGTTTTCAGCACGAAGCGCAGCGAGATGCAGCGCTGTAAGGCCGCCCCAAGAGTGACCGACAACGTGTAGTGCTTGATGAGGCAGCACTTCATTGAGCCTCGACGCTTCTTCTTCAAAGTCGACACTTTCGGGCAACTCAGAGCGAGGCACTCGAGCGATTAGCTGGTAGCCCTCCTCGGCCAACGGAAGCTGATATGGAAACGCCTGGAGGCCGCGATCACTACCGCCAATTAGAACGAGCGGGGTACCTGTGCCTAATGTTTCGAGCTGCGTCGTTCGATCCTTTTCTGCTTCATGCTTCATGTGAGCGCCGTGCGCTCGCCTGCGCCAGAGTTCACGAATGCACCCTGAACGACACTATCGTGGGTGCGGATGAATGCGTGTATTCGAGCAGTCGCACCCGACGAGGGTGAGCGGCTGCGGGAGATCGCGGTAGCAGCGAAGGCTTCGTGGGGTTACGACCTAACGCGCGTGACGGGGTGGGCGGCGATGGGCGACTTCTCCCCCCGGGAGCTCGCCCGGAAGGATGTCTACGTCGCTTCGGTTGATGAGTAGCTCGTCGGCTGGCTGGCCGCAATTCATCAAGGACACGCTCTGTGGCTCGACGACCTTTGGATCGATCCGCAATGGATGGGACAGGGCATCGGAAGCCAGCTCTTTCGACACGCAATGGACGTGGGACGGCAGTCGGGCGCGGTCCGGATGGAGTGGGAGGCCGAACCAAATGCCCTTGGCTTCTACGAGAAAATGGGCGGCCAGTATGTTCGCGACGGCGACCTTAGTCTGTGGGGTCGAGTCAATCCGGTGATGGGTCTCGACCTCTCATAGACCGCACATCGCGACGGGTTCGCGTTACCGACGGTCGCCTGCGCGAGTGTTCCGAAATGCACCCTGAGGGTTCGCGGCCTGCTCGGCGTAATCTTGGGATCGATGAGCGAGTCACCGCTTGACGCAAATCGCCTCCTTTGGGATGAACTGGTGTCCGTTCATGCTGCTGGTGGCTTCTATGACCTAGCCGCATTCCGCGCGGGCGCTTCGACGCTTCGGCCTATCGAAGTCCGCGAGGTCGGCGATGTGAAGGGCAAGCGATTGCTGCATCTGCAATGCCACTTTGGGATGGATTCGATTTCCTGGGCTCGGCGCGGTGCGAGCGTCGTTGGCGTCGACTTCTCGCCCGCGGCGATCGACCTGGCGCGCGAACTTGCCCGAGAGGAAGGTGTCGCCGCCGAGTTCGTGTGCTCTGACATTTACGACCTGCCGGACAAACTAGTCGGCACATTCGACGTTGTCTTCACGTCGTACGGTGTGCTGACGTGGCTTCCTGATCTGGATCGTTGGGCGAGCGTAGTCGCGGGCTATGTCGCAGCCGAGGGAACCTTCTACATCGTGGAGCAGCACCCGGTAGGCGGCATGCTCGAAGAGCGTGAGGGCCGCCTGATTGCGTCGGAGCCGTACTTCAACGTGGGGCCGATGAAGGACGAGAGTGATGGATCCTACGCAGACCGCGACGCTGCTCTCGAACATCGGTTGTCATTTCAGTGGCAGCACTCGCTGTCTGACGTGATCACCGCGCTTACTAGCGCAGGACTTCAAATTGAGTTCCTTCACGAGTTCCCGTTCTGCTCGTTTCAGTGGCTTCCGTCGATGGTTCAAGACCGTGACGGCTGGTGGGGTTTGCCTGACCGTGACGATGTGCCGTTCTTGTTTTCATTGAAGGCATCTCGCTCGGCGGCGTAGTTACTCGCCTGGGCCAGTGTTCGAAAGTGACGCCTGGTTTCGGTCGGGCGGGATTAGGCTGCCGTATGTGACTGATGCGACTGTGACGCACGACGGAGGGACGGCGACGATTGTGCTCCCGCAGGAAGCGGCGCTCGTGCTTGGTGACCCGGAGATAGAGAGCCTGGAGTCGCTGCGCCCACGCCCACTCGGGGCGACAGTCGGCGTCTGGCGCGTGCGGGGCGGCGGCGGCTCTGCGATCGTGAAGCTGCTTCGTTTAGGTGCGAGTCCCAACCTGAACTGGCGCGCGTCAGAGAACCCTGCACATCCACGCTGGTGGCGCCGGGAGCCATCGGTGTACGCGCAGGGCATCCCCGATCTCTTTGAACCTGAGCTTCGTGCTCCGCGGTTGCTTCACGTCGGCGAGCGGACAGACGGATCGGTTGCGCTTTGGCTAGAGGATCTCGGACGGCCCGCGTCGTGGACGGTCGAGGCAGTCGCGGACGTCGCGCGGCTGCTCGGAGCAGCACAGGGACGCCTGTCCCGGGATTTGCCCAACGGACTTCCGTCGGGGTTTCTGCGCGCCTACCTTGAGCCCCGATTGGATCATCTCGCCGAGCCATTCGCAGGGAACCGGGAGGCGATTCTTCTCCGACTCGACCAGATATCGCAGACGATCTGCCACTTCGACCTGCACCCGGCCAACGTCTTCCCGGGTCGGGGTGGCATGGCAGTCATCGATTGGGCCTACTGCGGTCTCGGCCCGATCGGCGCTGATGCCGGGGTCCTCGCTTCGGATGCACTCGCTGACGAGATCATCAAAGCCAGCGAAGCAGCAGCTCTGGTTGCGGCGGTCTGGGCTGCCTACAGTGACGGTCTCGCCGATGAGCGACTTTCCGAGGAGGCCGCCGAGGTCTATGCGCTCGGAACGGCATTGCGCTATGCCTGGCTACCGGCCTGGGTCAACGGCGAGTACGGCCCCGAACCATCCGAGAGCCGACGCCTGGGCGCCGCCGCCGCGCACGAAGCCTTCCTCGAGCTTGCCGAACGCTGGCTTTAGACCCCGCCAAGAGATCGACGGTCGCTTGCGCCAGTGTTCCTAAGGACACCCTGAGCGCCTACCGTGTCAGAGTCGTCAGCGATGAGTGACCTCGTACGTCTTCCAGAGTCGGCTGAGGCTGCCGACTGGCTTGTCGAGCGTGTGGTCACGTTCGCCGAGAGTGTCTTGTCGCTCGTGCCCGCGGGCTTCGACGCTTATGCCCGCATTCTTCACCCAGCCGAACAGGGAGATCGAGTCGTCACCTGGGCCGAGGTCGCTGGCACTACTGGACGCGTCGTTCATCGGGAGATGCAGTGGGCGGCTCTCGGCGGCGCGGAGTACTACGCCCCCGGTCCCTATGACTGCTGGGAGACGGCGCCGAGGTTGGGTTCGCTTCCCCCGGAGATCGCTCGTCCGCTGGCTGCGACCCTTGCCCAGCAGACAGAGCGCTCAGAGGAATGCTGGCTCGCTGTGTGGGAGGGCTGGGGCAATCTCTCAACCGAGATAAGGCGCGCACCCGTATTCGAGCTCCCGCGTCGTCGCTATCACCTGCTTGCTGGTCCGATCGAGGCGGCGATCCAACCACAACGTGGTTCACAACAATCGGCGAGCATTTGGTGGCCATCCGATCGCACTTGGTGTGTCGCTACCGAGATCGATCTCAACAGCAGCTATGTCGGAGGGTCTTCCTCATGCATCGACCAGATCCTGGCGGACGGATCGTTCGAGGCGTTCAAGATGGAGCCGACCGATGGGATCACGATGGCGAGGGACACGATCAACTGGCAGCTGTTTCCTCACGAAGACGAGTAGGCGCAGCCGCCCTCGGGTGCGCCAGTGTCCGCGAATGTCCCATGTGCGGCTTCAGGCGTTTGAGGGCTTACTCAGTTAAGCGGCAGTTCGCCGTAGAGCTTCCATCCTGATCGTGCTCTGACCACGAAAACGACGTATCTGGCCCATAAGACGCCTCCGGCGTACGGGAAGTTGACGGTGAACGCCCAAGACATCCCTGCAATCCCGGGGCCGCACACGCGGCTGGCAGCTTGGTAGTAGCGCAACGGATCCGCCGGATTGTTCTTGCTCGGCACGTAATATCTTCGAGCGAGCAAGATCCCCCCGACCAGCTGAACTCGGAACGGGTATCCCGGTGCAATGTCTCCATAGACCTTCGGGAGTCGCTGCATGACGCCCGTCGTCGCCAGCTGCAGGGTGTAGACCCCACCGGCCGCGCGCACGTCTTTAAGAGAGGGGCACGGGTCGAACTTGCCCGTGGCAACAAGCGTTGCCGCGTCGCCGTTGGTGGCTGTTGAACACGCGATGAGCAGCGCGAGCGCGAGGAGTGACGACAGCTTCATGTCACGGCCAAGCTAGCCGCTCCAAGTTGCGCCCGCGATCCCTCGGGAGAGGGTTGGCGCTAGACCGTTGCCTGCGCGAGCGATGCTTCTATGTCTGTCAAGTCGCTGGTGGCGGTCCGTGTTCGAGTAGGCGGTAGATGCTGCGGGCGAGGTAGCGTTTGAGGCAGCGGTTTGCTTCGCGTCGGGTCTTGCCTTCCTGGAGGCGGCGTTCGATGTAGGCGATCGTGGCGGGATGAGTGCGTTTGCGTGTGACGAGGATCTGGTGGAGCGCGCGGTTGAGTTTTCGGTCGCCTGATCGGTCGAGGCGGTAGCGGACTGTTTGGCCGGAGGAGGCGGGGATCGGTGCGGTGCCGGCGAGCCTTGCGAAGGCCGCCTCGGAGGTGATGCGTCCTTGGTGTGACCAGGAGAGGACGAGCTGTGCGGCTGCGTGGGGTCCCAACGCCTGGTTGGTCGAGCAGGTGTGGTGCGAGCCTGCGAGTGATCGTTTCGATCTCGCGGGCGAGCGCGCGTTCCTCGGCGGTCAGTTGCAGGACACGTCGGGCGATCGAGCGGAGCGCGAGCAGGCTGCCGCGGAGCTCGGCGTCGCGTCGGCCGTGCGGTCGGGTTGCTGCGAGGCGTTGCAGGAGCCGTGCTCGTGTGAGCGGCCGCAGCTCGCTGCGTAGCGGCTCGGGTGTTGTGACCAGCAGGTCGCGCAGCTGGCAGAGAGCGGCCCGTTTGGCGTTGACCGCCCCCTCCCTGGCGGCCACAAGTGCCTGCAACGCCTGGCGTTCGCCGCCGGCCCGTGGCGTCGCAGGCCGCTCGTTCGCAAGGACGCTGCGGGCCGCACGCACGGCGTCGAGCGCGTCGGTCTTGCCGCCCGAGCGGCGTTCCCGCCGTAGCCGCCCAACCTCGAGCACACGCTCTCCGCGGCCGGTAACAAAGCGGGTGAGCCCCAAGCCATAGGAGCCTGTCCCTTCGATCGCGAACGCGCGTCGACCTGGCGCGTGTTCCTCGACGAGCCTCAGCGCGGCGGCGTAGCCGTCGCTGTTTGCGAGCACCGTCGACTCGGCGACGACCGCGCCGCTGACGATGTGCACGATCGCGAGCGCGTGCGTGTCGCGGTTCGGGTCGACACCGACGATGTAGTCCAGCTGATCTGCGAGCATCCGAAAACCGACCTCCAGCCCAGGCGTTGGGGGACACGAACCGGTGNNCGAGCGCGGTCATTCCGAAATCGAGTCACGACCAAAGAGCACCGACGCCAACCTGACAAACGCCCCAGACGGGACACCCACACACTCACAGTTCCGGAATGCACCCTGAGCGGGTAACTCACGAGTAGTGACGACGCCAGTGCCGAGACGCGCTCTCCGGATCCTCATTGCCGTCTGCGCGACGTGGGTGGCAGCTGGGTGTGGCACCGCAGCGCCGACGCAGATGGCCGCCGTGACGCCTTGTCGGTTGTCGCAGTTCGCCGTCAGGCTTGGGCCGTACGTCAGTGAGGCGACGGGTCAGCACACGCTCGCGTTGCGGTTGGAGAACAGGGGGTCTGTGACGTGCGTCCTCGACGGCTATCCGCGGGTGGCGCTGTACGACGCCAATGGTGTGATCCCGTTCGTAGTCAAGCGCGGCGGCGATCAGATGATTTCGTCGGATCCCCCGAAGCCGTTCAAGATCCCCCCTCGTGGGCGAGCGTTCGTCGTCATCAACAAATACCGCTGCGACAGCGGCGCGCTACGGGGCACCCGTCAGATCAGGATCAGTTTGGACACGCAAGCGTCCGGGAGCGCCTCGATTACCTTCGAAGACCAACAGAAGGTCCCGATGCCCTACAGGATCCCCGACTACTGCGGCAGAGGCGATCCTGGTTCGACGCTCACCGTGTCGCCTTTCGTGGAAACGCTTCGAGCGGCACTGGGCGGATAAGGCACGGAACGCTAGGTCAGGACTGTCGCCTGGGCCAGTGATGCGCAATGACGCCTGACCCGGACGATGACGCCTCAGCGATTGAACCGAGCCTCAATCGCGGCCGCCGACTTCCGCACCTCGCGTGGCGTGACGAGCGAAAATCCGCCCGATCCGTAGACTTCGTGCCAGCGGCCGTTCTCGCGGAAGCAGACGCACTCGTACTTTTCGAACCGCGGGCGGTCGTTTGTTAGGAGCCACACGCGGGCCTCGTTGCCCGAGACGCGGAGACCAACGACGGTTGCCATTCCAACGGGCCACCCGCCGCCTGCGAGAACAGCTTGTTCCGGCGTCTCGTAACCGTCGGATGCCATAGGTCAAGCGTAACCGCGCTCGTTTGGGCGAGCGTTCGGGAATGACCCCCGAGCGGTTGGGTTGCCGTTACGTTTTGAAGGCTCGCGCGATAGACCTTGTGGATGGATGAGTTTGCTGCTTCCAGCTATCGCCGGCAATACGGCCGTGTCTATCGGTTCGTCCGTCGGCGAGGAGCGAGTAGCCAGGATGCGGAGGACCTCACGCAGGAGGTCTTCGAGGCGGCGCTTGCGGCGTTCGCCGATCAGCGTCTGGTAGGCGAACCAAGCCTTCCCTGGCTCTACACGGTTGCCGAACGGCGGTTGATCGGGGCGTGGCGGCGATCCCAGAAGACGGAGTCACTCGACGCCGACAGTACGCCGGGTCTGCCTAGCGCGGAGTCGTATGGCAATCGTGTCTCGGCGGCACTCCTGGTCGGCCTCAACCGCCTCCCAAGAGGGCAGCGGGAAGTGGTCGTCCTGAAACTGTTTCAGGGCCTGCCGTTCGCCGAGATCGCTTCGAGGCTCGACATCAGTGAAGAGGCGTGCCGAATGCGACTGAGTCGCGGGCTCGCGACGCTTCGCGGCCACTTGGAAGCAGAAGGAGTCGAACCGTGAGCGGAACCTACGAAGTCTGGACAGACGCCGAACTGACCTATCTCGCCCGCGAAGATCTGGCGTTGCTCGCGATCGCTGACGCACTCGTCGAAGCGGGGCAGTCGCGGTTACACAAAGCGCGGAACGCGAAGGTGCGGGCTGGAACGGTCGCCGCGGCCATCGTTCTTGCCGCACTTCTGACTGGGACAGCTTTCGGTCTCGGTGCCCGCCTTTGGGGACTGGTCGATGGACAACCCGTTCCGCCTCGTTCGCTGGGCAGCGAAGACTGGACAGAGCTCAGCAGAATGAACAGCTTCAGCCTCGGGCTTACGCCAAAAGAGGCAAATCAGGCGCGGGTCGTCAAGAGCCTCGATGGCGTCGGACTCGTCGCTGTTACTAAGGTGGCACAACGCAACGGTGAGAGCTTCTACATGCTCAAGCGCACCGACGGTAGTCGCTGCTTTGCGACGGGGCCGACCGGTGGCTTCAAGGTGAAACCAACCGACATGGGGCTGAGTCTCTTCAGCGGAATCGGGTGTCGAAGTGGTTATCCGTTTCCGTCGCGCCGCGCCCCTATCTTTGACCTGACGGCCTACCACGCAGCCAGCTTTTCCCGGCTAACCGGCGTTTCAGGTTCCTATGTCTGGCGGCTCCGTGGATTCGCCGCCGACCCCGTCAGCAAGGTTGGGGTCGTCGGCACGGACGGCGTCCTGCGCGATGTGACAACAGTCGAGAACAACGTCTATGACGCGTTGAACCTGCCGAGGTTTCCCCCGAAGCAGATCGTCGCGTTCGACAAGAACGGCAAACGCGTCTACGCGCTATGCGTTCACAAGGGCGGCTGCAAATAAGGCCCACCCGCCTCTTACTTCAGCACGCTGGTCTGGGCGAGCGTTCCGAACGTCACCCGAGCAATGTTGTTCCGGTAAGTAAGAGGCCACGCGGTCGTCGCAATCGACAGGCACCTCAGTCGGTTGGAACCCTTACGCGCGGCGGTAGCCGCGCCGCGTCGTCGTCGTTATCTAATGGCAATGCTTGAGCGTCTGCTTTGCCAGAGCGAGCCTGTACTTCTGTAGAGCGACGGTGTGCTGAAGCCCGGTGACCTTGGCTGGCCTCGCGCCGGACGGGCGCAGTCCGTTGGAGAGGGCGCGTTCGGCGCGCGCCTCCTTCTGGCTAAGAAGCTGTACGCGAAGCTGCAGGATTTCGCATCGGGGCTTGGCTTGGCCATTCGCCGACGACGTCGCAAGCATTAGCGCGAGCGCAAGGACGCAACCGGCTACCACTGTCCACGCGGCGAACCTCATATCGCCAGCGTGCCACAGCTTCAGCGGTCGCGGCAAGAGATGCTGGGAAACGACTGCGAGGGGGCAGCGATCCGCGGCGCACGCATACGGGCTAGAGCAGCTGGTGATGGTGGCGCCCGTCGGGTGGTGCCGGGGGCGCGCCGCTTCGGGGTCCCACCCGGCAGGGTGGCCCCCGCGCGGCGGGGTCCCGGCGGTCGCGCCGGGGCCGGAAGCAACGCCCGCTCCGGACTAGGGGTTGCTGATCGTCAGTCCTTCAAGATCAAGCTCGAAGAAGGTTCCGTCGGTGAACTCAATCCGAATAATCGTCGTCGTGTCGTCTCCGGTCCCGCTCGGAACGATCAAGCGCGCGATGGTCTTACCCGTGACTGCAGAGACTTCTCTAGGCATGAGGAGAAGCTTAGATCGTTGCCCGTGATGTGAACCGTTCGTGGGCGCATTCTCGCCTGGGCCAGCGTTTGGGAATGACGCCTGAAGTCCCCTTATGCCTCT
>PLDP01000265.1 GCA_003136795.1 Actinomycetota bacterium | reverse complement strand
GGCGAGCCCGGCGTCGGCAAGACCGCGATCGCCGAAGGGCTCGCGCAGCGCATCGTCGCCGGCGACGTGCCGGAAGGGCTCAAGGACCGCCGCGTCTGGGGGCTCGACCTCGGCGCGCTGCTCGCGGGCGCGAAGTACCGCGGCGACTTCGAGGAGCGGCTCAAGGCGGTGCTCACCGAGATCAAGAACTCGGAGGGACGGGTCATCCTGTTCATCGACGAGCTGCACACGATCGTCGGCGCGGGCGCGGCGGAAGGCGCCGTCGACGCCGCGAACCTGCTCAAGCCTCTGCTCTCGCGCGGCGAGCTCCGCTGCATCGGCGCGACGACACTCGACGAGTACCGCAAGCACATCGAGAAAGACGCGGCACTCGAGCGGCGCTTCGCGCCGGTCTACGTCGGCGAGCCCTCGGTCGTCGACACGATCGCGATCCTGCGCGGTCTAAAGGAGCGCTACGAGGCGCATCACGGTGTGCGCATCCGAGACGCGGCACTCGTCGCCGCCGCCGTGCTCAGCCACCGCTACGTCGCCGGTCGCTTCCTGCCCGACAAGGCGATCGACCTCGTAGACGAAGCCGCCGCACGGCTGAGAATCGAGATCGACTCCAGCCCGCTCGAGCTCGACGAGGCAAACCGCAGGGTGATGCAGCTGGAGATCGAGCTTGCCGCGATGGCGAAGGAGGGCAAAGCGGTGCGCGAGCCGGTGGAGCGCGCACTCGCCGAGGCAAAAGAGGAGCGCGATGCGCTCGCCGCGCGCTGGTCGAAGGAGAAGGAAGTGCTCGAGCGCGTCAAGGAGATGACGCGCCGCATCGACGAGCTGCGGCAGGAAGCCGAGCGCGCCGAACGTGAATCGAACCTCCAGCGCGTCGCAGAGATCCGCTACGGCGAGATCCCGGCGCTCGAGCAGGAGCTCGCAGAGCGCGACACGACAATCGAGAATCCGATGGTGAAGGAGGAGGTCGACGAGGACGACATCGCGACGACCGTCTCCCGCTGGACGGGCATTCCGGTCGACCGGCTCCTCGAAGGCGAGACCGAGAAGCTGATCCACATGGAGGAGCGCCTGCACCAGCGCGTCATCGGCCAGGGCGAGGCCGTTGCTGCAGTCGCGAACGCGCTGCGTCGCGCGCGCACCGGTTTGCAGGATCCCGACCGGCCGATCGGGTCGTTCGTCTTCCTCGGCCCGACCGGCGTGGGAAAGACCGAGCTCGCGCGGGCGCTCGCGGAGTTCATGTTCGACGACGAGAAGGCGATGGTGCGCATCGACATGAGCGAGTACCAGGAGCGGCACACGGTCTCGCGCCTGATCGGTGCGCCGCCCGGTTACGTCGGGTATGACGAAGGCGGCCAGCTGACCGAGGCGGTCCGTCGCCGGCCGTACTGCGTGATCCTGCTCGACGAGATCGAGAAGGCGCACTCCGAGGTCTTCGACGTNNGCGCTGACCGAGCACTTCCGGCCGGAGTTCCTGAACCGCATCGACGAGATCGTCGAGTTCAAGGCGCTTTCGCGCAGCGAGCTCGCCGAGATCGTCGAGCTGCAGCTCGGCCGGCTACGCGAGCGGCTCGCCGAGCGCGGCCTGGCACTCGAGCTGACCGATGCCGCGAAGGAGGCGATCGCGGAGGCCGGCTGGGACCCGGCGTACGGCGCGCGGCCGCTGAAGCGCGCGATCCAGCGCCTGCTCGAGAACCGGCTCGCGCTGCGGCTGCTCGAGGGCGACTTCGGCGCAGGCGACACGATCCGCGTCGACGCGCAGAACGGTGACCTCGCCTTCGAGCGCGTCGGAGCGTTACCTGTTGCCTGAATCTGATTCGGCGCAGCCGAACCAGATTCACGAGTTTCGAATTGCCGTCGGCTAATAGAGCAGCGCGATCAGCACCTGCGCGATGATGATCTTCGCGAACATCGCGAGCGGATAGACCGTTGCGTACCCGACGCTCACATCGGGATCGTCGTCGGTCGTCTCGCTCGCGTGCGCGAGCACGGCCGGTTGTGTGTGCGCACCGGCGATCACGCCGGCCAGCGTCGCGGGTGAGAGCTTCAACAAGCGCCGGCCGACGAGGACCACGACGAGCAGCGGTGTCGCGGTGACAAATGCGCCGGCGGCGACGATCTTCAGTGAGCTCGGCTCGGCGATCGTGTGTGAGACGGTGCTGCCGGCGACGGTGCCGATACCGGCGAGAAACAGAACGGTGCCGAGCTGGCGGAGCGTGAGGTTCGCGGTGTGCGGCATCTGCCACACGAGCGGTCCCGTCCGTTGCAGGGCGCCCAACACGAGCCCGGCGACCAGCGGCCCGCCCGCGACGCCGAGCGCGAAGTGGTTGCCGCCGGGGAACGCGATGCTGAACGAACCGAGCAGGAGGCCGAGCGCCATTCCGAGGCTGAAGGTCAGCGCGTCGACCTCGCCGAGCGCGCGCAGCGAGTCGCCGAAGAACGCTGCGACTTCCGCCATGCGCGGCCGTGAGGCGACGATGCGAATCTGGTCTCCGAGCTCGAGCGTCATCGACGGGTCGGCGACGAGATCGATGTCGCCGCGGCGGACGCGGGTCGCGGCTGCGCCGAAGCGCTCGCCCAGCCTGAGATCACCCAGGCGCCGGCCCGCGACCGAGTGGTCGGAGACGGTGACCCGCCGAAAGTCGACGTCGTGCCGGTCGAGCTCTGCGTGCTCGTCGCTCTCGAAGCCGACGTCCGAGATGACGGCCTGGACGGCGGTGTACTCGCCCACCACCGTCAGGAGGTCGCCCTCCCGCGGATGCAGGTTCGGCGTTGCCGGGACGGGATGCCCGTCGCGCACGAGCCGGCCGAACGTGACCGGCTTGCGGTGCGCGTGGGCGAGCTCGGCCAGGGCAGGAAGCCCGTCCCGCTCCACCTCCGCGGTGCGCGCGACGAGCTTGGCACTCGACACGCGCCGGTCGCGCAGCACGAGGTGACAGGCAAGCAGCGGGAGCAGCACGCCGAGTGGATACGCGAGCGCGTAGCCGACCACCGGCTGAGCAGCGACAACGTCGAAGTGCGACGCGGGGACGAGGTTCTTGAGCGAGTCGAGCGCCGAGGCCAGTGCTGGCGTGTTCGTGAGCCCACCGGCGAAGATGCCTGCCGCCGTCGGCGCCGAGACGCCGATGATCCAAACGCACGCCGCCGCGACGAGCGACGCGAGCACGACAGCCGCCAGCACCATCGCGTTCGCGGCGATGCCACGCCGGCGCATCGCGGCGACGAAGCTGGGCCCGCTCGCGAGGCCGATCGTGTAGACGAGGATCGAGAGGCCGAGCGTCCAGACCGGCTCGGCGATCTTCAGGCTCGGCTCGGTCGCTCCGATCGCGACGCCGGCGAACAGCACCGCCGCGATTCCCAAGCTGAAGCCGGCGATCCGGATCCGGGCGAGCAGGAAGCCGCAACCGGCGACCACAAAGAGGAGCAGCGTCGGATTCTCGGCCAGCCGGTCGACCACACCTTCAGCATCGGCGCGCCGGCGACGGGACGCATCGGGAAAACCCCCGGGGCGAGGCGGTGGAAGCTACCCGCGCGGCGGCAGGTCGACGTCGTCGAGCATGTCGGCGCCGTCGTGCACGGGCGGGGCGCCGTAGACGAAGACGACGAGCTCCTCGTCGGATTCGTTCCGTATCTGCAGCGGCGTCATCGGCTCGACGGCGACCACGCTGCCGGGCCCGAGGTCGACGCGCTCCGGCGCGTCTCCGAGCAGCATCGTCAGCGTGCCCGAGACGACGACGAACACCTCTTCCTGGGCGTGATCCTGGTGGCGCCGTCCGGTCGAGTGCGGGGGATAGCGCCAGAGCCGCGCCCGCGACTGCTGCAGCTCCACGGCGGTGGTGAGGTCCGCGGCGCGCCGCGGCTGCTCGCCTTCCTTCGGCGGGCGCTCGTCGTAGGCGACGTCCTCGGCGGAGACCCAGTGGTAGCCCATCCCTGCAGTCTAGATACGGTGCGCGCGTGATTCTCGTCGTAGCCGCGACCCAGGAAGAGCTCCGGGGCGCCGAGGGAGGCTCGACGCTCGTCTGCGGGGTGGGTCCCGTCGAGGCCGCGGCGCGCACCGCCGCGGAGTTGGCGGCGATGTCGCGGCTGAAGGCGGTGCTGAACGTGGGGATCGCCGGGGCGCGGACGTTCGACGAGCCGCAGCCCGTCGTCGGCAGCGAGGCGGTCTATTGCGACGCCGACGACCCACGCTGGATCGAGCTGCGCACGCCCGCCGACCCTGGGCTGCTCGAGGCGGTGCGCCGCGCGCTGCCCGAGGCGCGCGTCGAGCCGATCGGGACCTCGGCCCGCGTCGGCGGCTCCACCGGCTGCGAGATCGAGGCGATGGAGGGCTATGCCGTGCTGCGCGCGGCCGCGCTCGTCGGCGTGCCCGCGATCGAGGTGCGCGTGCTCGCGAACGCGATCGGCGAGCCCGACCGGCGGCTCTGGCGCTTCGACGAGGCGAAGGCGCTGCTGGCCGCGATCCTGCCGGGCCTGATCAAGGAGCTCGCGCGTGCCTGACCTGCCGGCGCCGCTGCCGCCGGCGGAGCGCACCGTCGGCCAGCTCGTCGCCGAGACGATCCGTGCCTACGGCGGGAACTTCTGGCGTGTCCTGCCGCTCGGGGTGCCGCTCGCGATCGTCGACCAGCTGAGCGTTCGCCAGCCGTTGGGCCCGCAGATGCTCGTCTACTGGGCGGCCACACCGCTCTTCGTCGCGGCGTACATCCGCGCTTGCGCGATCGTCCACGGCACGCGGCCGAACCGGGTGGCGATCGCCGTGGCCGTCCTGATCTACCTGCCGTTCCCCGCTCTGCGGGCGGTGTTCATCCTGCCCGGGCTCGCGTGGTTCGCCCTGATCGGCCTCGCCGTGCCCGCCGCGATGCTCGAACAGCTCGGCTTTCGCGACGCGCTCGTGCGTGGGAGGCAACTCGGCGTGGCCGACTACGTCCACGCGCTCGGCTCACTCGCCGCGCTCGTGATCGTCGTGGGGATCTCGGCCAACATCTTGAGCGAGCTCCTGAACACGCAGAGCGACAACAGCCAGCGCGTCGCCGTGTTTCTCTCCGACCTCGTCCTGAGCCCGTTGCTCTACCTGGGGGGCGCGCTCCTGTATGTCGACCAGGCTGCGCGGGTAGGCTCCGGCCGACCACACCGAAGGAGTCGCCGCGATGCCGATCTTCATCCTCCTCTCGACGCTGACGCAGCAGGGCGTCCAGACCATCAAGTCGAATCCTGAGCGCTTGCGCCAGGTGAACCACGACGTCGAAGAGCTCGGCGCCAAAGTGCTGCACCAGTGGGCGACGCTCGGCGAGTTCGACTTCGTCAACGTCGTCGAGGCGCCGGACATCGCGACCATGGCGAAGGTGTCGGTCGCGCTCGGCGCGCGCGGCTCGACGAAGATCCAGACGCTGCCTGCGCTCGACATCGAAGAGTTCTTGCGAACGCTCGAATAGTCCGAAAGGACGAGTGTGCCCGGGACCCGGCACCGATAGGACTGACGCGTGCGCGATCCTCGCATGGACGAGTACGCCCGCCTGCTGGTGGAGCGGTCGGTGGCCATCCAGCCCGGCTGGCAGGTCTCGGTGCGCGGGACGCCGCTCGCGCGGCCGCTGATCGAGGCGGTGATCGAGCGGATCGCCCGCATCGGGGCCTACCCGATCCTGCAGCTCTCGTTCGAGCAGATCGGCGGCCCGTTCGCGCGGGAGGCGCCGGTCGAGGTGCTGCGCGAGCCGGCCCCGCTGCAACGGCGGATCTGGGAGGAGGTCGACGCGTTCATCTCGATCTGGGGGCCGGAGAACGCACGCGAGGGAGCCGAGCTCTCCGAGGAGCGCCGCGCGGCGCTCCAGCAGATGGCGACCGTGATGCGCGAGCGGACGATGGCGATGGAGGCGCCGTGGGTGATCGCCGAGTACCCGGTGCACTCGATGGCCCAGGACGCCGGGATGACGACGGAGCAGTACGCGCAGTTCATCTTCGACGCGGTGCTGCTCGACTGGGACGCCGAGGCGGCACGCATGCGGAAGATCGCCGACGCCTTCGACGCTGCGGAAGAGGTGCGCATCGTCGGCCCCGGCACCGACCTGACGCTCTCGCTCGCGGGGCGTGGGGGCGCCGTCGACGACGGGCACGTGAACATGCCGGGCGGCGAGGTCTTCTACTCACCCGTCGAGGATTCGGCGAACGGCGTGATCGAGTTCTCCGAGTTTCCGGCG
>PLDP01000098.1 GCA_003136795.1 Actinomycetota bacterium | reverse complement strand
TACGGCATGTGCGGGCGCGCCTATTCGCCGCGCCAGCTGTGGATGTGGCCGAACGCCCGCATCTCGGTGATGGGCGGCGAGCAGGCCGCAATCGTGCTCAGCATGGTCGGCGACTCCGACCCCGACGAGATCCGCGCCAAGTACGAGGCCGAGGGCAATCCGTACTACTCGACGGCGCGCCTGTGGGACGACGGGATCATCGACCCGCTCGACACGCGGCGCGTGCTGGCGCTCGGCATCTCGGCCGCACTGAACGCGCCGATCGCGGACACGGAGTTCGGCGTCTTCCGCATGTGAGCGACCGTTAGGGTGCCGACCATGAGCGCGCTGCGTGTCGAACGCGACGGGTCGGTTCTGCGCATCGCGCTGGCGAGGCCGGAGCGCCGCAACGCGTTCGACGCGGCGCTGATCGCCGAGCTGACCGGCGCGTTCGCCGACGTCGGCGACGTGCGGGCGGTCGTGCTCACCGGTGACGGCCCGTCGTTCTCCGCGGGCGCCGACGTCGAGTGGATGCGCTCTTCGGCGGAGTTGAGCTACGAGGAGAACGTCGCCGACGCGTTGCGCCTGCGCGCGATGCTCGATGCGATCGACAGCTGCCCCGCGCCCGTCGTCGCCGGNNGGCTCGAGCGCGGCCCGGCGCTACTTCGTCACCGGCGAGCGCTTCTCGGCCGAGGTCGCCCTGCGGATCGGGCTCGTGCACGAGCTCGCCGACGAGCTTGCGAGCGCCGTCGACCGCGTGGTCGGCGAGCTCCTCTCGGCGGGGCCCGAGGCCGCGCGCGCCGCGAAAGCGCTAGCCCGCGCCCCACTCTCGGCGCAGGAGACGGCGGAGCACATCGCCACGCACCGCACGAGCGCCGAGGGGCAGGAGGGCCTGCGTGCGTTCCTCGAGAAGCGCGCACCCGGCTGGACGGCACTTGACGGCTAGGGTCAGCGCGTGCAGAAGGTGCTGGTGGCCAACCGCGGGGAGATCGCGCTGCGCGTCTTCCGCGCCGCACGCGAGCTCGGCCTCGGCACCGTCGCGGTCGTCGCGCCCGACGACGCGGGCTCGTTGCACGCCCGCTCCGCCGACGAGGTGGTCGAGATCGCGTCGTACCTCGACGCGGACGAGCACATCCGCGCCGCCAAGCACGTGGGCGCAGACGCAGTGCATCCGGGCTACGGCTTCCTCGCCGAGAACGGCGACTTCGCCGAGACCGTCGTCGCCGTCGGCCTGACCTGGATCGGCCCGTCGCCGGCGGCACTGCGCGCCGGGGGCGACAAGCTTGCCGCCAAGCGGATCGCGGCAGACGCTGGTGTGCCGACGATCCCGGAGGCAGCCGAACCGCCGCTGATCGTCAAGGCAGCGGCGGGCGGCGGCGGGCGTGGGATGCGCATCGTGCGCTCACGCGACGAGCTCGACGACGCGGTCGCCGCGGCGCGGCGTGAGGCGCAGGCGGCGTTCGGCGACGACCGCATCTACCTCGAGCGCTATCTCGAACGGCCGCGGCACATCGAGATCCAGCTGCTCGCGGACTCGCACGGCACCGTGCTCGCGCTCGGCGAGCGCGACTGCTCGGTGCAACGGCGCCACCAGAAGGTGCTCGAGGAATCACCGTCGCCCGCGCTCGACCCCGAGCTGCGCGCGCAGATCAGCGACGCGGCGGTGCGGTTCGCGCAGGCGATCGGCTACGTCGGCGCCGGTACGGCCGAGTTCGTGCTCGAGGGACGCGAGTTCTTCTTTCTCGAGCTGAACGGGCGGATCCAGGTGGAGCACCCGGTAACCGAGGCCGTCACCGGCGTCGACCTCGTGCAGTGGCAGCTGCGGATCGCGCGCGGCGAGCGGCTCGACCTGCCGGCCACCGTGCCGCAAGGTCACGCGGTCGAGGTGCGGCTCTACGCCGAGGATCCGCGCACGTTCCTGCCGCAGGCGGGACGGATCGAACTGCTGCGCCTGCCGTCGTCGATCCGCGTCGACGCCGGCGTGGCCGAAGGCGACGAGGTCGGCACCGCCTACGACCCGCTGATCGCGAAGCTGATCGCGAGCGGCGCGACACGCGACGAGGCCCTCGACCGGCTCGCCGCGGCGCTCGACGAGACAGAGGTCGGCGGCGTGACCACCAATCTGCAGTTCCTGCGCTGGCTCGTCGCACACCCCGCGCTGCGTGCCGGCGACGTGACGACGGCGTTCCTCATCGAGCACCCGCCGCTCTCGCCGCCGCCCGCGCAGCCGGCCGACCCGGTCTGGCGCGGCGCCTTCCGCCTCAATCTCCCCTCGCCTGCGCCCCAGCCGCCGCCCGACGTGGATGCCGCCGCACACGCGCACGGCCCCGCCGAGGAGTCGAGCGCGATCGTCGCCCCGATGCCGGGGACCGTGATCAAGGTCAACGTTCGCGCGGGCGCCACCGTCAAGGCGCGCGACCCGCTCGTCGTGCTGGAGGCGATGAAGATGGAGACGCCGCTCGTCTCGCCCCACGACGCGACGGTGCGCGCCGTCCACGTGCAGGAAGGCGATCGTGTCGCCGGCGGCGCGTTGCTGGTCGAGCTCGAGGACTAGGAGGGATTGGCGGAACNNACGCAGCATCGGGACGCCCAGCGCGGCCCGGAGGCTCAACCTGGTGTTTCGCCAATCCCTCCTAAAAGATCTTCTGGAGCTTCATGGCCGCGCCCATGTCGCCCTTGATCTTCAGCTTGCCGGTCATGTAGGCGGTCGTCGGGTTCTGCTCGCCGCTGACGATCTTCGCGAACGTCTCGGCAGACGTCTCGATCGTGGCGTCCGCGGCGCCCTCGCCCTCGGTCACGGAGACCGCCCCGTCGGCCACGCTGACGAGCCACTTCCCCTCGCCCTCGATGTCGAACAGGTACGAGTTCGTCATTCCGGCGAGCTTCGACGCGTCCGCACGCGACTCGAGGTTGTCGAAGAAATCCTTGGCTGCCACCGTTAGATCCGCTCCTTAGGTAGAGGTTTGACTCGCAAGTCAACCTACCGGAGCGGACGGCTACGCTGCGCCGGCCTGCGGCAGGTGGCGCTCGATCAGCAGGTGCGAAAGCCGGTGCTGCGCCGTCGCGAGCCGGCGGCGGTTCTCCTCGAGCTCGGCCTGCTCCGAGCCGGCCGCCCGCAGCTCCTGGCGCTCGGCGACGATCTGCCCAATCTCGTCGGTCAGCGTTTCAACCGTGTGCCGCACTGCCGTCGTGTTCTGCGCCGTCTGCATATCTCTCCCAAAGGTAATCGGCCGGTCGTACGGTGCCCTGATGCCACAAAAGGGGGTTTCGACACGCCGCTCCCGCCTCCTCGCTACCATCGCCCCGCGTCGTGAACTTCGATCTCGAGCACGAGCACGAGCTACTCCGGGACACCGTTCGCCAGTTCGCGCTCGAGAAGATCGCGCCGGTCGCGGAAGAGCTCGACCGCGAGAAGCGGTTCCCGTACGAGCTCGTCACGGAACTGGCCGAGCTCGGCCTGATGGGCATGACGATCCCCGAGGAGTACGGCGGCGGCGGCACCGACACGCTCTCGTACGCGATCGCCGTCGAAGAGCTGACGCGCATCGACTCGTCGGTTGCGATCACGGTCGCGGCGCACCACTCGCTCGGGACGCTCCCGATCTACTACTTCGGCACCGAAGCGCAGAAGCGGCAGTGGCTGCCCGACCTGGCGTCGGGCAAGACGCTCGCCGCGTTCGGGCTGACCGAGCCGAATGCCGGCTCCGACTCCGCCGCGGCGCGCACGACGGCGACCCTCGACGGAGGCGAGTGGGTCGTCGACGGCTCGAAGATGTTCATCACCAACGCGGGCACCGACATCACCGCCTGCGTGACGATCACCGCCCTCACCGCCGAGGGCGAGATCTCGAACATCATCGTCCCGAACGGAACGGACGGCTACATCATCTCCGAGCCGATGCAGAAGCTCGGTTGGCGCGCCTCCGACACGCGCGAGCTTTCGTTCCAGGGAGCGCGCGTCCCCGAGGAAAACCTGCTCGGCCCGCGCGGCGAGGGCTTCCGCCAGTTCATGAAGATCCTCGACGGCGGTCGCATCTCCGTCGCCGCGATGGGCGTCGGCCTGGCGCAGGGCGCCTACGACCTCGCGCATCGCTATGCGCTCGAGCGCGAACAGTTCGGCCGGCCGATTGCGAAGTTCCAGTCGGTGCAGACGATGCTCGTCGACATGGCGACGGAGATCGAGGCCGCCCGCGACCTCGTCTGGAAGGCCGCCTGGGAGAAGGACCAGGGCCGCGACTTCGGCAAGACCGCCGCTATGGCCAAGCTCTACTCCGGCGAGCTCTCACATCGCGCCGCGAACTGGGCGCTGCAGATCCACGGCGGCTACGGCTTCATGGACGAATACGCGATCTCGCGGCTCTACCGCGACCAGAAGATCCTGGAGATCGGCGAGGGGACGAATGAGGTTCAGCGGATGGTCATCGCTAAGCATCTCGGTCTTTAGCGCGCTCGTCTTGGCCGCGCCCGCGGGCGCCCATCTTTCGATCAACCCGGACACGGTGCAGACGAGCGCCCTCGTCGACCTCGTCTTCTCGGTGCCGAACGCCGCCGACCCGATCGGGATCGACCACGTCACGATCGGTGTCCCGGAGGACTTCGTGCTCGACGACGGCGAGTCGATCTCCGGCTGGACGCAGTCGCGCACCGGCCAGGTGCTCACCTGGAGGGGCGGCAATATCCCCCTGCGCCAGTACGCCCGCTTCGGGATCCGCGGCACCGCTCCCCCGCAGGCCGCGACCGTCCTGTTCAGCGTGCTCGTCGGCGACCGCACCGGCAAGTCGATCACGTATCGCGTCAGCCTCGGCGTGGTCGCGCACGGCCCACGCGACAACGGGGCGCGCACGCTGGGCAAGGCGGCGCTGATCGTCGCCTTGATCGGCGCCGGCCTGGCGCTCGCCGCGCTCTTCGTCGCGCTCTACGTCTGGCTGCGCCCTCCGCCCTCGTGAGTTAACCTCGGGAGCCGTGCTGCTCTTTCGGCAGTTCGTGGACGACGATCTCGGGTGCGCCTCCTACCTCGTGGGCGACCCCGAGGCGGGAGTCGCGGTCGTCGTCGACCCGTCGTTTCGCATCGAGCAGTACCTGGAGGCGGCGGACGCTGCGGGCGTGCGGATCGAGCGGGTGCTCGAGACGCACACGCACGCCGATCACCTCTCGGGCCACGGCCGCCTGGCGCTCGAGCACGGCATCCCGGTCGCGATCAACCCGATCGCCGAGCCCGAATACCCGTTCGAGCCGCTCACGGACGGCCAGATGCTCGAGGTCGGCGCGGTGCGGATCCGCGTACTGCACACGCCCGGCCATCGCCCGGAGCATTCGTCGTTCGTCATCGACGACCGGATCGCGCTGACGGGCGACTCGCTGTTCGTCGGCGACGCGGCGCGGCCCGACCTCGCGGTCGCCGCCCGCGAAGGAGCCGAAGACCTCTTCCACTCGCTCGCAAAGCTGGCCGCGCTCGGCGACGGCGTCGAGGTCTATCCCGGTCACGTCGCGGGCTCGCTCTGCGGCGGGAACATGAGCAGCGAGCGCTCCTCCACGATCGCGCACGAACGCGCCTCCAACAGCGCGCTCGCCTTCCGCGACGTGCAGGAGTTCGTGCTCGTGTCGGCGTCGGTCTCGACGCCGCGCCCGCCGACGACCGCGCTCGTCGTGGCGCTCAACCGCGGCCCGTGGGTCGGCCGGCCGGATGACCCCGCCGAGCTCGCGCAGCCGGGCGACGCGACGGTGCTCGACGTCCGCCCGTTCTCGGACCACACCGCAGGGCACGTGCGGGGCGCGATCAGCGTGCCCGTGACGGGCTCGTCATTCGGGACGAAGGCGGGCTTCGTGCTGATCGCCGACGAGCCCGTTGTGCTGCACGCGAGCTCGCGCGAGGAGGCGCTCGAAGCTGCGTGGGGCCTGTGGGCGATCGGGAAGCTCGACCTGGCGGGCTTTGTGCTCTCGCCGCATGCGACCGAGACGCTTGCGACGGTCGACGTGCCCGAGCTGAAGCGGTTGCTCGCAACGGCGGAGCTGCAGCTCGTCGACGTGCGCGAGACGGCTGAGCGAGACGACGGCTACATCCCGGGCTCGCGCAGCATTCCCTACCGCCTCATCCGCAAGCTCGGCTGCAACGCGCTCGAGCGCTCGAAGCCCGTCGTGACGGTCTGCGAGAGCGGGCCGCGCGCTGCAATCGCCGCCTCACTCCTGCAGCGCGAAGGCTTCGACGTGCGCGCCGTCACCGACGGCGGGGTCGCCGACTTCACCGACACGGTGTCGTTCCGGCGCTGCGGCCGCTAGCTCGCGCTTTACGCCGGTGGCGGGCCGCTGCCGCCGAGGTCCTGGCTCACCTGAAGGAACGTCTCGCGGTCGATCTCCCCGCGTGCGTAGCGGAGGCGGACGAGCTCTTGCGAGTCCTCGCCGGGCTTCAGCCCCACCGGTGCGGGCGCCGCTACGGCCTTATGGAAGGCGCTTGACCTCGCAGCGACGAGAACGATCAGGCCAACGAGAAGAGCGAGGAGCAACACGAACAGGAGCCAGACGAGAACGTGAGACCCGCCGCCGTTCATGTAGTGATCGTGGTACGCCATGCCTTCAGCGTATCCCGGCCGCCTTGGAGCCGCATAAGAGTTGACCCGGGCAGGTCGAAACTCGTGAATTCGGCCGCCGCGCCTGGACACCGGCTCGGCGATGGTGAAGAATCAGCCGCGTGAGCCTCGTTCTCGGTTTCGCACATCACACGGGCGCACGCATCGCCGAAGTCGGGTTTCTGCTTCTCCTATTCGCCGGAGTCTGGCTGACAGCGGCGCAGATCCCCCAGTTCAAGTTCGCGGCCGGGAGGACGATCGTGGCCGGCCTAGCGATCGCGATCAGCGGCTTGCTTCTCATCGTTGCTATCCACTGGGGTCACTTCGGCTAGCTACGAGCATCGGCCGCTCCTCTGAGCAGCCGCCGGGCACCTCGTCAATTGCCTGGGCGAGTGTTCACGAATGACGCCCGAACTGTTCAGCTGAAATCGAAAGTCAGACGAACCACGGGGTCTTCGACCCTAGCGATTCATCGACTTCTCACCAACGGCTGGTTAGTTGGCCGTTCCGAAAGAGAGCTCAATACAAAGGAGTGACCTTGCGCAAACTCGTACTCGTAGTTGGGGTTCTTGCGGCCTTCGCCCTACCAGGGGTTTCCACCGCGACCACGCCCACCGTCAGCGTCGTTCACATCAGCGCCCCCGTCTCGGGCCTGCGGTACACCCAGACGACCGTTCGTGCGCACGCGGGGAGGATCAAGATCGTCTTCGCTAACCACTCGGCGCTCAAGCACAACGTCAATGTCGAAAGCGGCGAACATGAACTGGGCAAGTCGGCCACGATCAGCCACAGCACGACCACGATGTTCGTAACGCTGAAGGCTGGCAAGTACAACTTCTACTGCTCCGTCCCAGGCCACGAAGCTGCCGGGATGCACGGAACGTTGATCGTTACCTAACGACAACTCCTGCGACGACAAAGCCCCGCTCGGAGCCCGGCCTCTTTCGGCCCAGGCCGGGCTCCGAGAGAAGCTGGCGTCCTCGAATCGTGCGTGGGGATCGAGGTATGCGCCAGTGTTCGCGAATGACGCCTGAGAGGCGGACGATCCTAGTCGGTTGTGATGTGGTCGATGATCCGATTTGCTGCATCGCGCGCGGAGGTAACGGCAAGGTCGATCGTCAGACTGTCGCGCGCCGCGATCGCGGTGAAATCCTCGTGCTCGTCGAGCAAGCGGTCAAGGGTCTCCGGATCGACAAGCTTTCCGTGCTGTTTCCGACTTTCCGAACGAACGCGCTGCAGCAGCACCTCTCGCGGCGCAAGTAGCTGGACGAACCAGGCCCTGCCTCCCGCATCCTCATAGGGCCGGACGATGTCGGCGACATGCTGTTCGTCGCCCGCTGCGAACACGTATGTGTAGATCAAGTCGATCTGTTCCTCGGCGGCTGCGGCGACGATGTCTCGTCTGAACCGTCCGACGACGCGCCAAAACGTCTCGCCTCCAAACGGCAGCACCTCTGTCACGGCATCAATCGTGACGTGGTTGTGAAGGATCTTGAACGGGAGGCGATCTGCGATCGCTCTGGCGACAGTCAGCTTGCCGACAGCGGGTGGGCCGTAGAGGAACAACAGACGCGGGGTGGTCACGCAGCCAAGTATGCGATGCAACCACGCTGACGTGCGGCAGCGTTCCGCTATGCACCCTGAGCGCAGAGCTGCGCGCCGGCTAGATCGTGGCTTGAAGTCCGCTCGCGCAGTGGCTGCACTTCGTCGCCGCCACCGGGATGTCCCCGGAGAGACAGTACGGGCAGGTCTTCGTGGGCGGGGGATCACCGAAGACCGAGGTGCCTCGCTTCGCCATGTAGGCCCGGTAGGGCACAACCAGGACGAAGTAGATCACCACCATGTAGATGACGAAGTAGATGAGGGCTGAGATGAATGCCCCGACGTTCACGACCTGGCCTTTGACGGTGAATCCGAGCCCGCTCGTCCCGCCCCCGCCGGCCGCATTGACGAGGGGCGTGATGATGTTGTCGGTGAACGCCTTGATCAGGGTGCTGAACGCAAGCGCGACCACCAGACCGACGGCGATGACGATCAAGTTGCCCTGCATCAGAAAGCGCTTGAACCCTTTCAGCATGATCTCCTCCTTCGATCCTCGCCCGCTACGGGCGGCGCCGAGTGCGGGGCTTTCCCGGGTCGCACGCTACAGGTCTCGGGGGAGAGTTCGCCTAAGGGCGCCACACCTAAAATCGTAAGCGAACTGAGGGACAGGGAACTCGACTGCGCGAGTGTTCGCGAGTGCACCCTGAGCCACGAGACTCAACGCTCGCTCGGTCGCCCCGTCTCACCTGGCGGCGCGACGTAGTAGTGGAGCAGGGTCTTACCGTCTTGCGCGGATCGCCACGGTTCGGTGAAAACACGTCTCCAACCGCATCGCTCGTAGAGCCGGATCGCGTCGAGGTTCGTCTCCACGACATCAAGCGCCGGGTGGAGCCCGCGCACGGCCGCCTCGGCGCACGCCGCATCGAGTAGGGCGCGGCCTACCCCGGTGCCACGACCCTCGAGTGAGACGAAGAGGCGAGTGATGGCGGCGAGACGTTCAGGCGGAAGGCCCGTGGCGTCTGACCAGACCGCGGCGCTTCCATCGGTCTTCCCGGCGTCGAGGGCAATATGGCCGACGATGCGACCCCGTCTCTCGGCGACCCAGGCGCTAAGCATCGCTTTCGGTGAAAGCCACCGTCCGGGATCTTCGGGCCAATAGGTTGGATAGCTGTCAACCCGGTGAACCGCTTCAAGAAGAAGCACGCACTCGTCGAGGTCGCCATCGCCACGGAGACGGATATGAGCAGCCACCGCGTCTGATCCTACGGAGCCGCTCTCGACACGCGCCCGCGTCTTTGAGCATCTCGCCAGGCGAATGGACGACCGGCTGGGCCAGCGTCCTTACGCCTGAGCGGGGCTACCTGAGACGCTCGAACTCGTAGCCTGCAGCTGCGAGCGCGCTGCAGAGCTCGACACAGTGCTCCTCGTCGCGCGTGACGAGCGTCAGCTCGACGCCGGTGCGCACGAGGCCGATTCCCATCCCCTCGCGGCGATGGTTCACCTCGACGATGTTGCCGCGATGGTCAGCCACGAGTTGCAGCAGGTTCAGGAGCTCGCCAGGGTGATCCGGGACGCTCGTGCGCAGCACCAGGTACCGGCCGGCGCGCGCGAGCCCGTGTCGCACGACCGACATGAGGAGCGTCGCGTCGATGTTGCCGCCGGAGAGGAGCGCGCACACGCCGCCGCTGCCGCCACCGCCGGCCTTCCCGCCGAGGAGCGCGGCGACCGAAGCCGCGCCGGCGCCTTCGGCGACGAGCTTGGAGCGCTCGAGCAGCAGCGTGATCGCCTCGGCGATCTCCTCGTCGTCGACGTGGACGATCTCGTCGAGCAGCTCGTCGAGGATCGACATCGTCAGCTCGCCCGGGTGCTTGACGGCGATCCCGTCGGCAATCGTTCCCTGGCCCTGCTTCCCCGCCTGCACGCCGACGAGGCGGACGCCGGGCCGCAGCGCGCGCAACGCGATCGCGATCCCCGCGGCCAGCCCGCCGCCGCCGATCGGCAGCACAAACGTGTCGGCGTCCGGCAGCTGCTCGGCGAGCTCCAGGCCGAGCGTGCCCTGGCCCGCGATCACCGCCGCGTCCTCGAAGGCGTGCACGAACGTCGCCCCCGTCGCCTCGGCGCGCGCCATCGCCTCGGCGAGCGCGTCGTCGAACATCGCGCCTGCGAGCACGGTCTCGGCGCCGTAGTTGCGCGTTGCGTCGACCTTCGCCATCGGCGCGTCCTGAGGCATGAAGACCGTCGCCCGGATCCCGAGCTCGCGCGCGGCCCAGGCGACGGCCTGGCCGTGGTTCCCCGCGCTCGCGGCGATCACGCCGGCCGCCCGCTCGGCGTCGCCGAGGCTCGTCAGCTTGTTGACCGCGCCGCGGATCTTGAACGAGCCAGTGCGCTGCAGGTTCTCCGCCTTCAGCCAGACCGGACGGCCGGCGCGCCGCGAGAGCGTCTCCGAGCCGTAGACCGGAGTGACGCGCGCGTGACCGGCGACGCGCTCGCGCGCCGCTTCGATCTCAGGGAGTGTCGGTGCTGTCTGCGTCGCCAACGTGGAACACCCTCTGGAGGATTTCACGAACCGCCGTCAACGGGTCGAGCCGGCGCGCCTGCACCTCGCCGAGCAGCCGCTGCAGCTCTGCGTCGTCCTGCACCGCGAGCTCGATGTGGCGGCGCGCGCGGTTGGACGCCACCTGGAACACCTCGGAGGCGAGGTTGCGGCGGCGGCGCGTCTCGAGCTCGCCGTCCGCTTCGAGCCACGCGCGATGCTCCTTGATCTTCTCCCACAGCGTCTCGACGCCCTCCCCGCGCATCGCCTCGGTGAGCACGATCGGCGGCAGCCACCCGTCGTGCGGGCCGAGCGCCAGCACCTGCCGCACCTCGTTCATCATCGTCTTCGCCAGCGGGTGGTCCATCTTGTTGATCGCGATCACATCGGGGATCTCCATGATCCCGGCCTTCAGCGCCTGGATCGAGTCACCGGAGCCCGGCATCAGCGCGAGCACGACCGTGTCCGCGATCGAGAGCACGCCGACCTCGCTCTGCCCCGTGCCGACCGTCTCGAGAAAGACGACGTCCTTGCCCGCCGCGTCGAGCACGAGCAGCGTCTGCAGGGTCGTCTCCGCGAGCCCGCCGAGGTGCCCGCGCGTGCCCATCGAGCGGATGAAGACGTCCGGGTCGAGGAAGTGGTCGGTGAGCCGGATGCGGTCGCCGAGCAGCGCGCCCTGCGTGAACGGGCTCGACGGGTCGACCGAGATCACCCCGACCGTCTGCTCCTCGGCGCGAACCAGGCGGATCAGCGCGGACGCCAGGGTCGACTTGCCNNTAGATGTCGCTGACCACTTCGTAGGCGAGCGGGTCGCCGTTCTCGACAAGCGTGATCGCGCGCGCAAGCGCTCGACGGTCGCCCGCCAGGACCGCCTCGACGAGACGCTCGCGCGTCCAGTTGCGCCGCTCGCTCACGCTGGGATGCTACGCAGCCTGCTCGCGGACGACCGCCGGCCGCGGACTGATGCCCCGCGAGAGCGCGTACGCGGTGATGCCGCCGCTCGCCGTCAGCGCGCCCGCGACCGTGTATGTCCAGCGCGGCCCGATCACGTTCGTCAGCTCGCCCGCGGCGACCATCGCGATCCCGAGGAGCGCGTTGTGCGCACTGATGACCAACGTGAACGCCCGGCCGCGCAGCCGGTCGGTGGTGTGCCGCTGGATGAGGAGGACGGTCATCGGGAACGTCAGCCCGTTGCCGAAGCCGGAGACCACCATCGCGAGCGCCGCGACCCACACATTGGGCGAGATCGCAGCCCCGACGATCCCCGCCGCCCACGGCACGAATGCGACCGGGTAGGTCAGGAGCACGTCATACCGCTCGGAGAGCGCCCCGGTGACGAGGCTGCCGATCACCAGCCCGACGCCGGTGGCGGTCCACAGCAGCCCGTATCCGAACGCGCCCGAACCGAGCGAGCGCGTCGCGAGGAAGATCTCCGAGACGTTGACGAGCCCGGTGGCCAGCATCGTCAGCCCGAACGCGATAAGCACCATCACGAGCACCCGGGAGCGTCTGAATGCATCGAGACCGTCCGCGAGATCGCGCCAGTGGCCGCGCGTGATGCCTTGCTCGCTCTGCAGGCGCACGGCAGGGATGCGCAGCAGGAGCACGGCGGAGAACAGGAACGTCGCCGCGTTGACCCAGTAGACGACGTGCGGCCCCGACCCGCTGACGATCGCCCCGCCGATCACCGGGCCGACCGCGGTCGCGAGCCAGTCGGTCCCCTGGAGCAGAGAGGTGCCGCTCGCGAGATCCGGCTCCGAGACGAGATTCGGCACGCCGGCGAGCACCGCGGGGCGGAAGAACGAGTTCGCCGTGCCCGCGACGCCGGCGAGCAGGACGATCGCGACCGGCGTCCCTGCGAACGGCAGCACGCAGAACACGACCAGGCGCACGAGATCGGCGGTGACGATCAGCCGCTTGCGCGACAGCCTGTCGACGAGCGGGCCGGCAACGAGCCCGACCACGATCGACGGCAGGAAGGTGACGATGAAGAGGACGCTCACCCACCACGGCGATCCCGTACGGTGCGTGATGTCGGCGGTGAGCGCGATCGTGGCCATCCACGTCCCGACACCGGAACCGAGCGTGGCGAAGAAGAGCAACCGGAAGTTCTCGTAGCGGAGCACCGCCACACGACGGCTGAGCGAGAACCGCCCGCCCGCGCTGCCGTTCACGCTCGGGCCAGCACCCGTCCGAGCGCGGCTGCGAACACGTCGAGCTCCTCCGGTGTGCCGACCGAGATGCGAATCGCGGTCGGCGAGCCGAAACCGGCCAGCGGCCGCACGATGATCCCTTCCTGCAGCAGCCGGCCGAACAGATCGTTGGCGTCGGCGCCCGTCTCCACGTAGAGGAAGTTGCCGACCGACGGGACCGGATCGAGCCCGTGCTCGGCGAGCACCGACTCGAGGCGCGCGAGCCCTTCCGCGTTGACCGCGCGGCGGCGTGCGATCTCCTGGTCGTCGCCGATCGATGCGATCGCAGCGATCTGGGCCGGCGTCGTCACGTCGAACGGCCGCCGAACCTTGGCCATCGCCGCGCACACCGCGCGGGGCGCGACGGCGTAACCGACGCGCAGCCCGGCGAGCCCGTAGATCTTCGAGAACGTGCGCAGGACCGCGACGCGACGTCCCGTCTTGAAGTAGCGCTCGACGGCGTCCGGGTAGTCGGGACGGTCGATGTACTCGAAGTAGGCCTGGTCGACAACCGTGAGGACGTGGTCAGGCACGTGCTCGAAATACGCGTCGAGCTCGTCCGCGGTGTTCATTGTCCCGGTCGGGTTGTTCGGGTGGCAGATGTAGACGAGCTTCGTGCGCTCGTCGATCGCATCGAGCAGGGCGCTGAGGTCGTAGCGGTGATCCGCGAGCGGGACGAGCGTGGCCTCGGCGCCCTGCTTGCGCGCGTAGATCACGTAGCTCGGGAACGACGGCCAGCCGCAGACAATGCGGTCGCCCGGATCGAGGATCGCCTGGCTCAGCATGTCGATGCAACCGTCCGCGCCGGCGCCGACACTGATCTCGTCGAAGGCGACGCCGTGCCGCGCTGCGAGCGCTTCGTGCAGCCTGTACACGCCGCCGTCCGGATAGCGGTTGAGCTCTCGTGCCCCGCGGTCGAGCGCGTCGAGCGCGGCCGGGAAGGGACCGAACGGCCCTTCGTTCGAGGCGAGCTTGATCACGCGCGCGAGCCCCAGCTCGCGCTGCACGTCCTCGACCGGTTTCCCCGGCTGGTACGGCGTCAGCCCGTTGACGCTGGCCCGGAAGAAGGCGTCTCCGAAGTCCTCGAACCCGCTCGTCACGTTGCGAGACCCTACCCGGCTACGCTCGCGTTGGTGGACGAGGACTTCCAGCCCGTGATTCAGGCGACGCTCGACTCGCTGCCGCCCGAGCTGCGCGAGCAGATCTCGAACCTCGAGCTGATCGTCGAAGACGAGCCTCCGCCCGGCCAACGGCTGCTCGGCCTCTACCAGGGCATCCCGCTGACCCGCAGAGACCGGAGCTACAACGGGGTGCTGCCCGACAAGATCACGATCTACAGCGGCCCGCTCGAGCGCCTCTACGGGCACGACCCGGAGCTCCTGCGCCAGGAGATCCGGCGGGTCGTCCTCCACGAGATCGCCCACCACTTCGGGATCAGCGACGAGCGGCTGATCGAGATCGACCGCTACTGACCTCGCTCAAACCTTGTTGATGCGCACCGCGGTCCCGTACGCGCAGATCTCGGTCCAGGTGTCGCCCATCTCGGAGGTGTCGAAGCGCATCGCGACGATCGCGTTCGCGCCCTTCGCCTCTGCCTCTTCCGTCATGCGCTGGATCACGTCGTTGCGGCTGTCGACAAGGGCCTTCGTCATCCCTTTCAGCTCACCGCCCATGATCGACTTCAAGCCCGCGCCAAACTGTGAGAGGGCGTTGCGCGAGCGGACGGTGAGGCCGAACACCTCTCCGTAGACGTCAGTGATCTCGTGGCCGGGAATGTCGTTCGTGGTCGTGATCAGCATGGTCGAGCACCTCCGAGCGGTCGGGAAACGAGGTTGCCGAGCCACCATCCCACACTAGGCTGCAGGTATGCCGGAGCTCGGGCTCTTCCCGCTGCCGATCGTCCTCGTCCCGACAGAACGGATCCCGTTGCACATCTTCGAGCCGCGCTACCGCGAGCTGATCGACGAGTGCGTCGCAACGAACACCGAGTTCGGGCTCGCGCTCTCAACCGGCGACGGCGCCGTGCACGAGGTGGGGACACGCGCGCGCGTCGCCGACGTGCTCGAGGTGCTCGAGGACGGCCGCATGAACGTCGTCGTCGAGGGCGGCAACCGCTTCCGCCTGCTCGAGCTGACGACGGGCCGCGCCTTCACAACCGGCGTCGTCGAGGAGCTTGCAGACGACGACGATCCGGCTGCGGAGGCAGACGTCGAGCGGGCGCTCGAGCTCTTTCGCGAGCTGGCGGCGCTCGCAGAGAGCGACGTCGACGTCCCGGAGCCGACGTCGCCGACCCTCGACTGGGAGCTCTCGGCCCGCGTCGACTTCGGCGTCGACCCGAAGCAGGAGCTGCTCGCGATGACGTCGCCGCGGCAGCGCATGGCGCGGCTCGTCGAGGTGCTCGAGACGTCGCTCGAGGCCCTGCGCGCCGAGCAGGCGTTGCGCGAGCGCGCCGGACAGAACGGCAAGCTCTCGCCGGTCGATCCCGATCTCTCCTAGGCGCCGCTGACGATGCCCGCGCCGCCGCGTCGCGCGTCGCCGGCGGCGGCCAGCGAGCCGTCACGCACCTCGACGGCATTCGTGCCGCCGAAGAAGAGATTGCGTCTGCGCCAGCGCACGACCTCGTAGCCGAACGACTCGACGCGGTCGAGCTCGGCCGGGTCGAAGCCTCCTTCACAGTGCACGTGCGGCTCGTCGACGTGCACGCGCGGATGGTCGATGGCCGCCGCAACGTCGAGGCCGTGCGCGACCACGTTCGCGATCACCTGCATGATCGCCCCGCGCAGCCGCACCGAGCCGGCGCTGCCGACCACAAGACGGGGCCCCGCGGGGCCCACGACCACGGTGGGCGCCATCATGCTCGTCAGCCGCCGCCCGGGCGCGCTCGGGCCGCCGGCGACGAGGTCGTACTCGCCGAGCATGTTGTTCAGGTGGATGCCGGTGCCGGGCACGATCACGCCCGAGCCGGAGCCCGTCGACGAGGAGAGCGAGGCGGCGGTGCCGTCCGAGTCGACGACCGACACGTGCGTCGTCCCGGCCGGTGCGGGCTCGGCGACGCCGGGCGCCCCCGCCTCCATGCGAGCCAGGCCGCGGGCGATCCCCTCCGGAGAGAGCAGCCGGCGCGCGAGCCCGCCTCGGTGCAGGCCGCTCGTGAAGCCTTCCTCGCGCACGCGCGTCTGCTCGCGCATCACCTCCGCAAGCGACGCGATCGCCTCGGCGCTCCCGGGCGCGCCGCGCCCGGCGTGCGCGAGCAACGCGAGCCCGTAGGCGATGAGGATCCCGCCCGACGAGGGCGGCGGGTTCGAGATCACCTCGTGCCCGAGGTAGCCGACGCGTACCGGCCGCCGCCAGGCGACGCGGTAGCCGGCGAGATCGCTCTCGGTGATCGCCCCGCCGCCCACGCTCACCGTCTGCACGATCGCGCGCGCGAGCTCACCGCGGTAGAGCGCGGCGGCGCCCTCCTCGGCGATCTGCTCGAGCGTGACGCCGAGGTCGGGCAAGTGCAACGCGTCGCCGGGGCCGAGCCGCGACCCGTCCGGGCGGCTGTAGACGCGCCGGCCCTCTTCGGTGTGCCGCAGGATCAGGTCGAGGATCGCGTGCAGGTGTGCCTGCGCGCGCGAGACCTCCACGCCGGTGCGGGCGAGCTCAATCGCGGGCTCGAGCAGCACCCGCCACGGCAGGCGGCCGTAGGCCCGGTGGACGGCCCCGAGCCCTGCGGCGGCGCCGGGCACCGCGCAGGAGGCCTCGCCGATCCGGAAGACCTGGGTCGTCTGGCCGTCACCGCCGAAGGCCACGTCGATCGCGCGCATCTCCGCCGCCGGCGGCGCGGGGCGCCCGAGGCCCGGCGTCGAGACGAAGAAGTCGGCCACCCGGGCCGGGCGCCCGTCGGACGGTACGACGAGGGCGAAGCCTCCCGCCCCCGGGCCGGTGAGCGGGCTCTCGGCCACCCAGGCGGCAAAAGCCGCAGCCACGCAGGCGTCGACGGCGTTTCCGCCCTCGTCCAGCACCCGGGCGCCGGCGGCTGCGGTCAGCGGGTGCCCCGCCGCGACGGCGCCCCTCATGGAAGTGCTCCAACAGCCGATGAGAACAAGGTGGCGCGCATCTCTCTCCGAATCTTCACCGTTTCACAACTAACTCGACGCGATGGATCGCGTACCACGTACAGAAGGCCCAGTCATGACCATCTCCCGTAAGAAGCTCCTCATCTCTGCGGCGGCCCTCGCCCTGCTCCTGGGCATCGCCTCGTCGCCGCAGCTGCTCGGCGCCCACGTCGCCTCGGCTTTCGAGTCGTTGCGCGGTGCCGAGCGGCACTGGCTCGTGCTTGCGGCGCTGGGATTCGTCGCCGCCTTCGCCTGCACCGTCGGCGCCTGGCGCGCCGCGCTCGCCGCCGCGGGCGGCCGCGTCTGCCCCAAGCGGGCCGCCGCAAGCCTCGGCGTCGGCTCGATGGTCAACTCGTTCGCGCCCGCCAAGCTCGGCGACGCCGTGAAGATCGCGCTTTTCTCGAAGGCGATCGACACGCCCGGCCGTATCTGGACGGCCGGCGGCGTCTACGCCGCGCTCGCCGCCGCGCGCTCGCTGATGCTCGCCGCGCTGCTCGTCGTCGCGTCGGCGACCGGGGCGATGCCGCTGTGGCCGGTGTTCGTGCTCTGCGGGCTCGTCGCGGCACTCGCCGTCGCAGCCGCGCTTTCCAGCCGCCTGCGCCGCCACCCGCGGATCGCGCAGATGCTCGCCGGCCTCGTCGCGCTGGAGCGCTCGCCGCGCGCACTGGTGACGGTGCTCGGTTGGACGGCGGGGATGCAGCTCGCCCGCCTCGGAGCGACGATGGCCGTCGCCGCCGCGCTCGACATCCCGCATCCGGTGCTCGCAGCGCTGCTGATCCTGCCTGCGCTCGACCTCGCCTCTACGTTCCCGATCACGCCCGGCTCGATCGGCGTCGGCAGCGGCGCCGTCGCGGTCGCGCTCGCCAGCCGCGGCATCGGCATGAACGAAGCACTCGGTGTGGGATTCGCGATCCAGGCCGTCGAGACGTTCGTCAGCGTCACCGCGGGCGCGCTCGGCGCGCTCTACCTCACGAGCTCGCGCTCCACCGTGCGCCGCTGGACGCTTCGGATCGCAACGGTCAGCGCCTCGGTCGGCGTCGCGGCCGGGCTCGGCCTGCTCGTGCTCGACGCGTTCTAGCGCTGGTCTACGACGAGTCGCGCAGGAACGACGGCGGCTCGAGCACCTCGCCCGACCCTCCGGACGCGGCCGTCACGAACGTCCCACGCTTCGACGACGAGCGGCCGATCCCGGTCGCCACGACCGTGATCCACATCTGACCTTCGAGCCGGTCGTCGATCGTCGCGCCGAAGATGATGTTCGTGTCGTCGGTCGCCGCCTCGCGCACCGCCTCGGCGGCCTCGTTGACCTCGAACAGGNNCCCATCAGGGCCGAGCCGGCGTCGCGCATGATCGTGCGCACGTCGGCGAAGTCGAGGTTGATCAGGCCCGGGTTCGTGATCAGGTCGCAGATGCCCTGCACGCCGTGCCGGAGCACGTCGTCCGCGATGCGGAACGCATCGAGCATCGAGGTCGACTTGTCGAGCACCTCGAGCAACCGGTCGTTCGGGACCACGATCAGCGTGTCGCAGGCCTCGCGCAGCGCCTGCAGCCCGTCCTCGGCCTGCTTCTTGCGCCGCGTGCCTTCGAACTTGAACGGCAGCGTCACGATGCCGACCGTCAGCGCGCCGAGCTCACGCGAGATCCGCGCGACGACAGGTGCCGCGCCGGAGCCTGTGCCGCCACCCTCGCCGGCCGTGACGAACACCATGTCGGAGCCGCGCAGGGAGCGCTTGATCGCGTCGTAGCCGTCTTCGGCGGAGCGGCGCCCGATCTCCGGGTCCGCGCCGGAGCCGAGGCCCTCCGTGATCTCGCTGCCGATGTGGATCTTGGTGGCCGCGTCGCTCATCTGCAGCTGCTGGATGTCGGTGTTGACCGCGATGAAGTCGACCTGGTTGATCCCGGCGTCGATCATGCGGTCGACCGCGTTCAGCCCGGCGCCACCGACGCCGACCACACGGATGACCGCGAGGTACGACGCGCTGTCGCGTGCACGCTCGAGGCGCGCGGGCTGCTCGGGAAGCGGGTCGAGCCAGCGCGCCAGGGGACGGTTCTCCCTGCGAGCCGGCTCGGATTCGATGTCAGGGGCGGGCGCCACCGCGCGAATGGGTGTGGGCGGGTTTTCGACAGCGCGCGGCGGAGCGGGCTCGTGCACGACGGGTGCCGGAGAGACCGGCGGCTCCGTCGGGAGCTGCTGCTGCTCGCCTGCCTGCTCGTTCTTCGACTGCCGCTGCGCTGCTTCCGTTGCCCGGAAGAGCTCGGCCAGCGGGCCCTCACGCATGCTGGCGCGATTTCTGGCCACTGAGCACCTCCTTTGCAAGGTCACGGTACATCCGCGCCGCATCTCCGGCGGGTTCATAGGCGAGCACGGACAATCCCTTGACCGGCGCCTCTGCGAAGCGCACGGTCTTGCGGATGCGGGTGTTGTAGACGAGCTCGCCAAAGCTCTCGCGCAGAATCTCGTCGGCCTCGCGCGAATGCGTCACGCGCTTGTCGTACATCGTCGGAACGATGCCGATGATCTCGACCTTCGGGTTGAGGTTCTCGCGCACCATCGCCAGCGTGTTCTCGAGTTGCACGAGGCCGCGCAGCGACAGGTATTCGGTCTGCACCGGGACGAGGACGCCGGTGGCCGCGACAAATGCGTTGATCGTCAGCAGGCCGAGCGACGGCGGGGTGTCGATCAAGATGAAGTCGTACTCGTCCCTGATCGGCGCGAGTGCCTTGTCGAGCGCCCGCTCGCGACCGATCTGGCTCGAGAGCGCCATGTCTGCGCCGGCGAGGTCGATCGACGAGACGGCGATGTCCACTTCGACGGTCTCGATCACCTGCTCGATCGGCAGGCGGTGGACCAGCACGTCGAACATCGACTTCTCGATCGTGTCCGGGTTGAGCCCCTGCGACATCGTCAGGTTCCCCTGCGGGTCCAGGTCGATCAACAGCACCTTGTAGCCCTGCTCGGCGAACGCCACGCCGAGGTTCAGCGTCGTCGTCGTTTTGGCAACGCCGCCCTTCTGGTTCGCGAGCGCGATCACCTGCGTTTCGCCAGGCAAAGGCACGCTCGCAGGGCGAACGGCGGGACGCGGAAGGAGGCGCGCGAGACCCATGTGAATCGCCATTTCGGGTTGGTTCAGCTCATTCCTTCCGCCTCCTCGCGAAGTTTCGACACGGCCGCCCTCGCCCGCGCGTCGCCCTCGGCCCTCGCCCACGCCTCCGCCTCGGGCACGAGCGCCCGCAACTCGTCCAGCAACTCGCCCGCGGGCCCGCCCGCCCGGAGCGCCTCGATTCGCTCGAGCCGGGCCAGCACGCCCGCCGCCTCACCGCCCTGTTCGTCCACTCAGCGACCGTAGCGGGGCCGGTGTGACGTGTCTGTGCCGGCTCTGTGAAAGAAGAGCGCGGGCCGCTACGCGACGCGGAGCACGGACGCCGGTCTCGGGCGGATCCCGAGCAGCGTGTCGTCCAGGGCGAGCACGAGCTCGTCCCGGTTCCCGTGCAGAAGCGTCTCGACGAGCGTCCGACGGACAGCATCGCGTCCGTCGCGGTCGAGCCGTTCGGCGCGGAGCGTGTCGAGCAGCTCGCCGCGCTCGCGGCCCTTCTCGGTGAGGAGCACGGCGGCCCTCATCGTGGCCGCCCACGCCCCGCCGTCGCCGCCGAGCAGGCAGACGAGGCTCTCGCGCACCTGGGCGGAGCGAAACGGCTCGTCGGAGAAGAGCGAGAGCTCCCAGCGGTCGAGCGCCTCACCGAGCTCGCGGTCGGTGTCGGCAAGCGTCAACTGCGCGCGCAGGTCGGCGGCGCGGCGGGCGCGCAGCTTGTCGAGCCGCGTCGCCTCACCGCGCGGCTGGGTCGCCGCGATCGGCAGCAGCGCCGAGATGCGCAGCGGCCGAAAGTCGAGCCGTTCGAAGACGACGGGCCCGGCCGCAATCGCGCCGGCGGTCGCAAGCCGCAGCGCGGTGATCGCGTCGGCGAGCTCTGCGGCGGCGTCGGGCGGCTCCGACTCGTCGGGCTCGAGCTCGCGCTTCAGCTCCAGGAGCAGCAGCCGGTCGACGTCGCGTCCGAACTCCGGCGGCATCAGGCCCTGCGCTTCCGGCCAGAGGTGCGAGATCTCACCCGAGACGACCGGGCGCAGCGTGATGCCGCCGCCGAGATCGGCATCGGTCCCGGCAGAGAGGCCGATCACCGGCGCAAGCGCGACATAGGTGCGCGCGCTGCCGAAGAGCGTCTTCTCGAGATCGGCGTAGGCGGCGTCGAAGGCGTCGTCCTGCCAGTCGAAGCCGCCGCTGCGCTCGGCGGTCCACGTCAGCATCGGGATCAGGATCGAGCGGAAGAGCGCCTCGTCGCCTGTATCGCCGATCCCGGAATGCGCGCGGGCGAAGATCGCCGCCGCGGGCGCGCGCTTCAAGTCATCGATGGCGTTGCGCGCATCGGGCAGCCGGCGCAGGGTCGGCGCCTGCTCCTCGACGAAACCGCGGACGAGCGGCCGGTACTCGTAGAGCGACGGCCCCTCACGCGTCGTGTGCTCCTCGAACGCGAACGGAACCTGCGCCCCGCGCTCGGCCGCAAACGCCGCGAGGCAAAACGCGCGCAGGGATTCGTAGAGATGGGGCGCACGAAGCGACACGCCGTGGAGTTACACGCGGGGCGGGTCGTCTCCTGCTACGCGCGCAGCACGGCGCGACGGGGCCCGGCCAGGAACCCAGCGTCGACGAGGAGCTGCATCGCGTCGGTGTCGACAACCGGTTCCCCGTCGAAGCGCTCCACCGCGAGCCGCTTCGCGCCGCCGGCTCTGACGTGCGCGACGAGCGCGACGAGCGCGGGCCGCAGCCACTCCTCCTCCGGATCGCGCAGCGGCACGAGCGAACGGCCGCCTCGCTCGACGTAGAGCACCGGTTCGCCGCCGAGCGACACGAGGTAGGCGCCCGCGACTCGGGCCGCACGCGCGCCGGCGCGCCGCGGCCATGGGAGCGCCGCGCCGTAGGGCTGCGCGGGGTCGGCCGCGGCGAGGACAAGCGCATCGCCACCCTCGTCGCGGTCGCGCAGCTCGCGCAGCCGCTCGACGGCGCCGCCGAGCGCGAACTGCGCGCCGCCCAGCCCTTCGACGAAATAGCCGCGCCGGCAGAGGCCGAGTGTCTCGAGCGCGCGCAGCTCCGCATAAACGGCGCCGTAGCCGCCGGGAATGCCCTCCCCGCGCACGCCGTCGCGCGTGACGATGCCTTGCCGCTCGAGCAGCAGCTCGGCGAGCGCGCGGCGGTCCGGTGCGCCCGTGAAGAGACGCTCGGTGCGCGACCACCGGCCCGCAGTCGCCGTCGGCCCCTGCACCCGCCGCCGGGAGAAGCGCCGCGGCCGGCGCTCGGGCTTCGGCGTGCCGAAGCGGCGCGCCGCTCGCAGCGGCGTCCACGCGTCGTTCGTCACCTCTCCCGCCCAGACGAGATCCCAGAGCGCAGGCAGCGCGACGGCGTCCTCGAGCCCTGTCTCGGCCAGCAGCTCGTCCCAGAAGAGCGCGCCCGCGAGCGCTGCGCGGATCTTGTCGTGCTCCTCGCCCTCGGGCTTCGGCGCAGCGGGCACCTGGCCGAGCGCCGACGCGTCCTCGCGGAAATACAGCGCGACGCGGTCCTGCCCCGCGCCAATCCACACGACCTCGCCGCTCGCGGTGAGCGCGTCGAGGTGCTCGGGCCGGTAGCCGGGGATGCGTCTCGGCAAGACCTCCGCCTCCCAGAGAGCGACAGGCAGAGGCAGCGCCTGGAGCGGGACCAGCGCTTCGCGCAGCGAAGCGCGACGGTCGACCCCGTGCCACGAGGGCAGAAACCGCGCGAGCGCTTCCTGGTCGACCGGTTCGACCTCGCGCCGCAGCGCCGCGAGCGAGGCGCGCCGCAGCCGCCGCAGCACGTCGGGGTCGCACCATTCGCGCTCCACCCCGCCCGGACGCAGCTCGCCGCGCACGAGCTGCTCTGCGCGCTCGAGCTCGATCAGCACGTCGGCGACGTCGCGACCGAAGCGGTCGTTCGCCTGGCCGGTCGTGAACGGCCCGCGGCCCTTCGCGTAGCGGAGCACGAGCTGGCGCAACGACTCGGGACCGCCTTCGAGGAAGACGTCGGGCAGCCCGGAGGGCGGCATCACGCCAAGCGCGTCGCGGTAGCGGCCGGCGTCCTCGACGGCGATCAGCCGCTCCTCACCGGCGATGCGCACGACAAGCGCACGCCGTTCCTCGAGCAGCGGCGCCGCGAGCGCAAGGTTGTATTCATCCGGGCGGAGATCGCCGCGCAGGCGCAGCTTGTCGTGCAGCTGATCCGCTGTCTTCGGCTCGCCCTGCAGCTGGCGCTCGACCTCGTCGACGGCGTCGGCGTCGAGGAGGTCGCGCAGCTCCTCCTGGCCGAGCAGCTCGCGCAGCAGGTCGCGGTCGAGCGAGAGCGCCTGCGCGCGGCGTTCCGCAGGCGGCGTGTCGTCCTCGTACATGTAGGTCGCGATGTAGTCGAAGAGCAACGACGCCGAATAGGGCGACGCGCTCTGCGTCTCGACCTCGACCAGATCGATGTCACGCGTCTTCAGCCCTTGCAGCAGCGTGCGCAGCGCCGGCAGGTCGAAGACGTCCTGCAGGCACTCGCGGTAGGTCTCGAGGATCACCGGGAAGCTGCCGTACTTGCGCGCGACCTGCAGCAGCGATTGCGCCTTCAGCCGCTGCTGCCACAACGGCGTGCGCTCGCCGGGACGCCGGCGCGGGATCAGCAGCGAGCGACCGGCGTTCTCGCGGAAGCGCGAGCCGAAGAGCGCCGTGTCCCCAACCTCGGCGACGACGAGATCCTCGACCTCGCCGGGGTCGATCATCAGGTCCTCGGTCGGCGGCGGCACATCCGACTCGGGGAAGTGCAGCGCGATGCCGTCGTCGGACCAGATCGACTGCGCCTCGATGCCGTGCGCCTCGCGTAGACGCGCGGCGATCGCCATCGCCCACGGCGCGTGCACGCGTCCGCCGAACGGCGAGAGGATGCAGACCCGCCAGTCGCCGATCTCGTCGCGGAAGCGCTCGATCACGATCGTGCGGTCCGACGGGACGACACCCGTGGCGCGCTCCTGTTCGCGCAGGAAGGTGAGGAGGTTCTTCGCGGCTCGGTCGTCGAGGTGGAACTCTCCGCGCAACCTCTCCGTCGCCTTCTGCTCCGAGAGCGCAGACAGCTCGCGCGACGCAGCACCGATCTTCTGGCCGAGCTCGTACGGACGGCCGACGCCCTCGCCCTTCCAGAAGGGCACGGCACCGGGCAGGCCCGGCGCCGGCGAGACGAGCACGCGGTCGCGCGTGATCTCCTCGATCCGCCACGTCGACGCGCCGAGCAGGAAGGTCTGTCCCGCGCGCGCTTCGTAGACCATCTCCTCGTCGAGCTCGCCGACCCGGCCNNGCGATCCCAGACGATGCGCGGCCGCAGCTCCGCGAACTCATCGGACGGGTAACGGCCCGCGAGCATGTCGAGCACGTTCTCGAGCTGCGCACGGCTCAGGTCCTTGAAGGGATACGCGCGCTGCACGAGCTGGTGCAGGTCGTCGACGCGGATCTCCTCGTCGGAGGCAAT
>PLDP01000021.1 GCA_003136795.1 Actinomycetota bacterium | reverse complement strand
TGCGAGACGTGCAAGGGCAAGCGCTACAACCGCGAGACGCTCGAGGTTCGCTTCAAGAGCAAGACGATCGCCGACGTGCTCGAGATGTCGGTCGAAGAGGCGCTCGCGTTCTTCTCGAAGATCCCGAAGATCCGCCGCCGCTTGCAGACGCTGCACGACGTCGGCCTCGACTACATGACGCTCGGCCAGCCGGCGACCACGTTGTCCGGTGGCGAGGCGCAGCGCGTCAAGCTCGCCGCCGAGCTCTGCAAGGTCTCGACGGGGCGCACGCTCTACATCCTCGACGAGCCGACGACGGGCCTGCACTTCGCCGACATTGAGAAGCTGCTCGAGACGCTGCAGCGGCTCGTCGACGGCGGCAACACGATGCTCGTGATCGAGCACAATCTCGACGTGATCAAGCAGGCCGACTATCTGGTCGACCTCGGCCCCGAGGGCGGAGAGGCAGGCGGCGAGGTCGTGGCCGTTGGCACGCCCGAGGAGGTCGCGCAGGTGCCCGAGTCGTACACCGGGCAGTTCCTGCGGCCGTTGCTCGAGCGCAGCGCCGTCGCCGCGTGAACTGGCAGAGCAGACGCTCCGTGCTGCTCCTGCTCGGGGCGGCGTGCCTCGTGGTGTTCATCGCCGGGATGGCGGCGGCGTGGAACAACCGCCACCACACGATCTGCGCCGACGGCAAGGCGCCGGTCTCGCAGCGCAGCGGCATCCTCGGGCAGGTCGAGTACCGCTGCCACGACGGCAGCACGGTCACGACGCCCGGCTGATGCGCGACTGGTGGCTGAGAGCGCTGCTCGTGCTGCAGCGGCCGCGGCCGGTGTTCGTCGCCCTGCGCGACGACTCGAAGGAATCCGTCTCGGACCGAGCCGAGCCGATCCTCGCGATCGTGCTGCTGGCCGGCATCGCCGCGCTGCTCCCGACGAGAGCCGCCGGGACGTATTTGGACGGCGGATCGTACGGAGGACTGGTCGTCGCGGTCTGGGTCTTTCTCGCAGGTTGTCTGTACGGCGCATTCGCGTTCTTCGCATTCGGCGCGCTGCTCTACGGCGGCTCGAGAGCACTCGGCTCCCAGGGGAGCTACCGCCGCTCGCGCCACGTGCTGGCGTTCGCCGCCGCGCCGATCGCGCTGTCGCTCGTGCTCTGGCCGGTCAAGCTGGCGCTCTACGGCGAGGCGCTCTTTCGCAGCGGCGGCAGCGACCACGGGACCGGCCCGCGCGTCTTCGCGGTCCTGGAGCTCGGTTTCCTCGTTTGGGCGGCGGCGTTGCTCGTGATCGGCGTGCGCGCGGTGCACGGCTGGACGTGGGCGCGCGCTGGCGCCGCCTGCGCGCTGGCGCTCGTCGTCCCAGCGCTCATCGGGCTCGCTCTCTCGCTGTAACCCGTATTTTCTACCGGCACCTGAATGGGGAGGCTGCTGATGCCGTGACCTCCGCGTCGGCGCAGGGTGGGCTCATGACCATGACCACGACGCTCACGCCGCGGGAGCGGCAGGTGGCGACGCTGCTTGCCTACGGCCACACGAACACGGCGATTGCGAACCGGCTGGAAATCTCCGTCAGAACAGCGGAGATGCATCGCGCCAACGCGATGCGCAAGCTGGCCGCAGACTCGCGTGCGGATGTGGTCCGCTGGGCGCTCGACCACGAGCTCCTGAACTAGCCTGCGCGAACCTCCGCCAGTGCTTCCTCGAAGAGCGCAAGCTCCTCTTCGGGGATCGAATAGGTGTGCTGCTGCTCGGGGAACGCGCCGCTGCGCACCTCGGCGGCGTAGTCGGCGACCGCTGCCTGCATGACCGACGCGAGCTCTGCGTATTGCTTGACGAAGCGCGGGGCGTGACCCTCGTAGAGCCCGAGCAGGTCGTGCCAGACNNGTCGCCGTCTGCGGGGTCAGCCCGATGTGGCCCATCACGGGCACGCCCGCGCCGGCGATCGCGCGGACACGCGGCAGCGTCGGCCCGGCGCCTTCCAGCTTGACCGCGTCTGCGCTCGACTCTTTGACGAAGCGGATCGCATTCTCGAGCGCCTGCTCGGTCGACACCTGGAACGAGCCGAACGGCATGTCGGCGACGACGAGTGGCCTGCGCGCGCCGCGGTTGACCGCGCGCGTCAGGATGATCATCTCGTCCATCGTCGCGGGCACCGTCGAGTCGTGGCCGAGCACGACCATCGCCGCCGAATCGCCGACGAGGATCAGATCGACACCCGCCGCGTCCGCGATCCGCCCCGACGGCGCGTCGTAGGCGGTGATCATCACGATGCGGTCGCCGCGCCGCTTCATCTCGGCGAGCTCGGGCAGCGCGAGCTTCCCCGGAGCGGGCGTGCCCGGTGCGGGCTTGCGAGGGCGGGTGGTCACGAGTGTTCTCCTTCCGAGAGCGGGACGTTGTCGATCAGTCGTGTCGCGCCGACGCGGGCCCCGATGGCGAGTGTCGGGCCGTCGAGGTCGGCGACCTCGACGTAGTCAGGCTCGAGGCCGGCCGCGGCGAGGATCTCGCGCGCGCGGGCCGCGTCGCGGGTCGCCAGGGCGCGGTGAATCGAGAGCGCCTGCTCGCGCTCGGCCGGCGAGAGGAGCGAGTTTCGCGACGAGAGCGCGAGCCCGTCGTCGTCGCGGACGGTGTCGACGACGCGGATCTCGACGCCGAGGTTGAGGTCGCGCACGAGCTGCTTGACGACGGCGACCTGTTGCGCGTCCTTGCGCCCGAACCAGGCGATCTGCGGGCGCACGATGTTCAGGAGCTTCAGGCAGACGGTGGCGACGCCGCGGAAGTGCTGCGGGCGGTGGGCGGACTCGAGCCCCTCGGCCGCGCCGGCAGGGTCGACCCACGTCGCGAAGCCGGGCGGGTACATCTCCGTCACGCCGGGCACNNCGCGCGGCACGCAGGAGCGCGGTGTGCCCGGCGTGCAGCGCGCCCATCGTCGGGACGAGGCCGACGACACCGTGCCTCGGCAGGTCGAGCTCGGCGATCGTGCGGACTGTCCTCATGCGCGTGTCGCCTCCACGAGCGCGTCGTAGGCATGCTCGAATCCCGAGCCGCGCAGAGCAGCCCGGTGGCGGTCGATCGTCTCCCAATCGCCGCGGGCCACCGGCCCGGTCAGCTCGAATCCGTTCTCGATCGTGCGCTCCATCAGGGGCACGAGCGCCGCGGGCGGCGCCCCGGCTTCTTTAAGGAGGCCGGACGCGACGCGATACAGGGTGACGAGGAAGTTCGATGCGATCGCCGCGCCCGCGTGGTAGAGCGCTCGCTCACCGTCGGCGAGTGGGAACGGCTGCAGCCCGAGCGTCTCGGCGAGCCAGAGCGCACGCGCGCGAGCCTCGTCGTCCTCGCCGGTCACGGCGCCCCACGCTCCGTCGAGCTGTTCGGGCCCACGCGTCAGAACGAGCGTCTGCAGTGGGTGCACGGAGAAGCGGCGAACGTGCGGGTCCAGGGCGGCGAGCGGCGTCCCGCCGGAGACATGCGCGATCCACGGGCCGGGCTCGATCGAGCGCGCCACCTCCGCGATCGCGCGGTCGGGCACGCAGAGGAGCCGCAGCTGGCCTTCTTCGCGCACGGCGATGCCGCGCTCGCGCAGTCGCGCAGCGATGGCGGAGCCGGCGCGGCCGGCGCCGATGACGGTGACGTCTCTGAACAATGTCGTTGCTCCAGTTCCTGTCGGATACCGGGCCTCCGACAAGCGTAGCTCCTCCGTCCGGGCAGTGCGGGAAGATGGCCCCTTGCTAGGGTCTGTCCCATGCCGATCTACGAATACGTCTGCATGAGCTGCGAGTCCCATTTCGAGGAGCTCGTGGGCATGTCGGATCCCGATCCGAACTGCCCCGACTGCGGGAACGCCAAGGTGGCCAAGCAGTTCAGCATGTCGTTTGCAGCGCACGGCAGCGCCGGACAGCCCAGCTTCGGCGGCGGCTGTTGCGGCGGTAGTTGTGGCAGCTGCGGCTGACAACGCCCTTTCTCTGCTCGCCTACGGGGACGTCGCAGCCGGTTGCACGCGCTGCGCGCTCGCGGAGACCCGCACCCAGGTCGTCTTCGGCTCCGGCTCGCCGACCGCCGAGCTGATGTTCGTCGGCGAGGCGCCCGGCTTCCACGAGGACAAGCAGGGCGTGCCGTTCGTCGGCGCCGCCGGGAAGCTGCTCGGCAAGCTGCTCGAGGGCATCGGCCTCACGCGCGAAGAGGTCTACATCGCCAACGTGATCAAGTGCCGCCCTCCCGGCAATCGAGACCCATCGCAGGAGGAGATCGAGTCCTGCGAGCCGCATCTCTGGAAGCAGATCGAGCTGATCCAGCCGACGCTGATCGCGACGCTCGGCAACTTCGCCACGAAGCTCCTCTCCGGCAAGCCGAAAGGCATCACGCAGGTGCACGGCCGCGAGCAGCAGGTGGTGCTGGGCGGCAACCCGGTGACGCTCTATCCGATCTTCCATCCGGCGGCCGCGCTCTACACGCCGCGGATGCTCCAGGTGCTCGAAGAGGACTTCGCGCGGATCCCGGCCCTGCTCGGCCGGGTCGTCGAGCCGACACCGGTCGAG